>JAEEZP010000204.1 GCA_016291915.1 Prevotella sp.
GCACTTGCCTCCACGGCATTCTTGACGATATTGATAATGATCTGTCGTAACATACCGGGATCTGCCCACACAAGAAGATCGGAAGGGAGGGTGATCTCCCACGCTAACTTAGGATAGGTTCTGCTGATATCTTCAACCATTGCACGGATATTGACCTCTTCCAATATCGGTTTCTCTAATTCCGACATCTTCCGATAGTTGGTTACGAAGTCGCTCAGGTGGCGAGAGGTGTCGTAGATGGCTTGTATACCTTCTTCAAGAGGTGAGCCCACCACATCTTGCCGGCAGAGCAATGACTGGCTGATACTGGTGATGGGTGCCGTAGCATTCATGATCTCATGTGTCAGCACCCTAGTCAATCGTTCCCATGATTCCACCTCATTCCTATTGACCTGTTCACGGATGGTCTCCCCCAACTGATTCAGTGTTTTCTGCATGGCTTGCTCACCAAAGAACATGCCACGGGTGGGTAACCTGAAGGTAAAGTCACGGTTGCGTATAGCCTCCTCCATCAAGTGGGCACGCTGAGCAAGTTTCTGTTGATGACGTACAATAGCAACGACTGCCAACAGCAAAACGATGATACCTATTATAATTACAGCCCCTATCATAACTATGAACTATGAACTCTTCACTATGAACTTTATAGTCGTTTCAGCTTATTGTAGAGTGTCTGTCGCGTAATGCCAAGAAGTTCTGCCGCTTGAGTAAGATTGCCATGGCAATGGTCGATTGTCCTACGGATATGGTCTTTCTCCACCTCATCGAGACTGACTATCTCATTCTGCATGTCAAGTACATCCTTCAGCTTGCGCACCAGTTCGTCGTTATCCCACGGTTTGATAACGAAATCGGCAGCGCCGCACTTCAGTCCTTTAACAGCCAGATTGATGTCGGCATAAGCCGTCATCAACACAATAGGTATTTGCGGATGTTGCTTACGGATGGTCCGAAGCCAGAAGAGTCCTTCACTGCCGTTGTTCACGCCTAACGTGAAATTCATATCGAGCAGCACGATATCTATCGTCTCCTGCACCATCAGTTTCAGTACCTCGTCAGGCTGTGTCGTTGTCAGCACCCGTTCGAAGATATTCCCCAGAAGATAGCGCATCGCCGTAAGAATGGATGTGTTGTCATCGACAACTAGTATGGTTCCGTATTTATTCATGATCATGTTGCTTATGGATGCAAAGGTAATGATTATACGTCAAATAATCATACGTTCAACTGTCTAATTTTTAGACAATCATTCTTCGTACGACGGCATATCCTTGCATCCTCTGACGAAAAGTCCTACATTTGCATGGTAAAACATTTCGAGTATGAGAAGATTGACGATAAGCCTATCATTATTTGTATTGCAACTGTCGTGGTGCATGGCACAACCATGGACGATGACACAGTGCATGCAATATGCCGTGAAACACAATCATCAGGTGAAGCAGGCTGCATTGGAACTGGAGAACTACAAGACGAACCAAACAAGTGCGATCGGAAAGTTTCTCCCGGCTGTGGAGGCCAATATCGGGGCACAGTATAACTTCGGAAGAGCCATCGACCCGGAGACCAACGGTTATACGGATGTAAACACCTATTACAACGGATACTCACTGAATATGTCACTACCTGTTTTTGACGGATTCGGCCGACTGCATGCTTTGAAAGCCGCCAAAGCCAGTGTGCTGATGGGTCATCAGGCATTAAGGCAGCAACAAGATATGACCGCTCTCAACGTCTTGCAGGCTTTCGCCAATGCCGCTTACTACGATGGTTTGGTCAGGATGGCTGATGAGAGAGTGCAAGAGACCACGTTGCTGTTGAAACAGACACGTTTACTGGAAGAAGTGGGGCGTAAGAGTGCCGCCGACGTGGCACAGGTGGTGTCTCAACAAGCAGAAGCCGATTACGAACTGACACGCCAGCAAAACCTCTTAGCATCTGCCCTGCTGGAATTGAAGAAGGAGATGGCTTTTCCGTTAAGTGAAGAGTTAAGCGTGAAGAGTGAAGAATCGGATTATGGGGGCAGAACAGTTGATTCCATTCAGCAGCAGGGGCCGGTCCCGACGGTCTTGGGAGATAATCCGGAGTTACTCACAGCTCATTATCAGATGCAGGTATCAAAACAAGAGTGGCAGCAGGCCCGTGCTTCCCTTTACCCCTCTCTCTCGTTGAGTGCGGGTCTGAGCACCACTTATTATCATACCTTACACGTGCCCTCGGCATCCTCGTTCAGCAATCAGTTCAAGAACAACATGGGAGAATATATCGGGGCCACCCTGAGTATTCCTTTGTTCAACCGTCTGCAGACCCTGTCGAGTATCCGAAGGGCTAAGAACAACTACCGTATAGCCTGCGAATCGTATGAGCAGAAACACATGGAGTTAGAGAAGTTGCTTCGTGAGGCATGGCTGGATTGGCAGGGTTATAAGAAGCAAACGATACAGATGGAGAAGAAGGTGGAGGCCGACAGTATGGCTTACCGACTGACTCGTCGTCAGTTTGAGGAAGGACTGAGTACAGCTATCGACTTGCATACCACCTCGGCGCAGTTGCTGAACTCGAGGGCTACCCTGCTGCAATGCCGTCTGATGGCGATTGTGAAAGAGCAATTAGTAAGATATTATAAAGGAGAACAGATATGGACAGAGTAATAGAGAAGACAAAGACCCAACGACTGATCAAGCATTGGCCATATATGGTCGGAGGCATCATATTATTGGCGATTGGTTGTTGGTTGTTGTTTGGCAACCATGCTTCTACCTTGAGAGTCAGCCAGGATGAGTTGACGGTCAGTGATGTGCTACGCACAGAATTTAAAGACTATGTACGTACGAACGGACAGGTGATGCCCATCCAGGTGGTTCAGATTTCTCCGGAGGAAGGAGGAATCGTAATGGAGAAGGTGGCAGAGGAAGGAGCCACGGTGAAGAAAGGTGATGTCATCGTCAGACTGAGCAATTCCAACCTCGACTTGCAGATACTGAATGCTGAAGCAGAATTGGCCGAGAAGCAGAACCTGCTGCGTAACACACAGGTGGCGATGCAGCAAGACCGGTTGAACAACCAGACAGAACAGGCACAACTGGAGATGGACACCCATCGCAAACAACGAACTTTCGAGCAGAACAAACGACTCTATTCCGAGAAGCTCATCAGCCGTGAGGATTACCTGCAGTCGCAGGAAGACTACCAGTTGTCTGTCAAGAAACGCTCCCTGGTGAGCAAACGACTAAAACAAGACAGTCTGTATCGCACGGTGCAGATGGATCAGATGGAAGACAATCTGCAGAATATGCGCCGTAACGTTGTGTTGGTTCGTCAACGCAAGGATAAGCTGGAGGTGCGCTCTGCCATCGACGGAGAGTTAGGACTGCTCGATGTAGAGTTAGGACAGAGCATACAAGCCGGACAGAAGATCGGTCAGATCAATGACCTCAGTGACTATAAGGTGCAGGCACAGATCGATGAGCATTATATCGACCGTGTCCGCCAGGGACTGACAGCAACCTTCACTCGTAATGACAAACAGTATCTGCTGCAGGTGCGAAAGGTTTATCCCGAGGTGCGGGAGGGTAAGTTCCGCTGTGACTTTATCTTCAAAGGCGAGCGTCCGGAGAATATTCGGACAGGACAGACTTACTATATCGACCTGGAGTTAGGGCAACCCGAGCAGGCTATCCTCATACCTCGAGGCACCTTCTTCCAAACTACTGGCGGACAATGGATCTTCGTGTTAGACAAGAGTGGACAGAAAGCGTACCGCAGAAATATCCGCATCGGCAGGCAGAATCCTCAATATTATGAGGTGCTCGAGGGTTTGGAGCCGGGTGAACGTGTCGTTACGAGCGGCTACGAGGCATTTAAGGATAATGAGGTCCTAGTGATAAGGTAAAGGGGGTAGGGTTTAGAGTTTAGAGTTTATGGTTTAGAGTTTAGAGTAAGGAATTGTAATACGATGAAGATGAATATATTTAAGAATATGCTGTATATGGCGCGTCGCTTTAAGACGGCAACGGTGCTGAATTTTGTAGGACTGACAGTAGCCTTCGCCGCTTGCTATCTCTTCCTGACGCAAGTAATCTATAATAACTCCTATAACAAAGGACTGGCAAACTATCAGCAGCTCTATCGTGTGGAAGTGCCTGCGATGTTCGACCACAGCAAGTGGCAGTCGAATGTGAATCGCTTCCTTGCCGACGAGCTTGCCAAGATGCCTCAGGTGGAAGGTATGGCTTTGTTAAATAGTTGGTTGGGCGATTGGCCATTTACGAAAGACGGTACAGAATTTACCTTTAAGGGATGCAGAGTCAGCAACGATGCTCTGACGACTCTGGCTCCACGCCTGCTTGACGGAAAACTCGGTTGGGAGGATGACGAGCAGAATGGTTTTATTATTCCCGCCTCAATCGCCATGAAGTATTTTGGATCAACGCAAGTAGCTGGCCGCTGTATGTATAATGATAACGACAGCGCAGTGGTGCGTGGTGTTTATGAAGACTTCCCTGACAATTGTATTGCTGAAAACTGTATCTATCGCAATATGGGAAAAGAGAACGAGGGCAACTTCCAGAACTACAACTATATCTGCTACCTACGCATGAGAGAGCAGATGGATACAGAGAAAGTGAAGCAACAGATTCTTGACCCGCTGTTAGAGCAGATGCATCAGATATACATCGAGCATGGTATGGAGGATCATTGGGATGAGGCTGATAAAAGAGAAAGTCTCAATCTGCGCCTGCTGCCCATCACAGAGACTTGGTTCTCTGGCATTGATCCTGAGCATGACAGAGGCAACAAGACCGTCGACTGGATTCTTCGGCTTTCGTGTCTCTTGGTACTGATTATCGCTGCCATCAACTTCCTGAACTTCACATTGGCCGAGAGTCCGATGCGCATCAAGAGCATCAACACCCGTCGCGTCTTGGGCAGTTCTGTATCATCGTTGCGTCTGAGCATTATCGGCGAGGCTGTATGTACGTCATTATTGGCATTCCTTCTGGCTGTAGTAGTTTGCTATCTGCTTTCTCAATGGCCGTTTATCAGCGAGCTTACCGTTGGCAGCATTACCTTGAGCAATCATCTGTGGCTGATAATCGGTATTGGAATGGCAGCCGTCTTGGTAGGTGTTGTGGCTGGTGTCTATCCTGCCTTCTATGCGACCAGTTTCCAGCCGGCACTCGTCTTGAAGGGTTCTTTCGGACTGACACCAAAGGGGCGTCAGTTGCGCACATCGTTGCTCTGTCTTCAATTTCTTATCACCAGCATCATGGTGATCTATATCGGCATTCTCTATCTGCAGAGTCATTACATCTTCAACTCTGACTATGGCTATAATAAGGATGAGATACTGTATGTGGATACTCGGGAACTGTTGGACAAGCATGATGCCTTGCGCTCAGAACTGATGCAGCAGACGGGCATTGTGGATGTGGCCTATTCGCAGTTCTCGCTGGGAACAGGCGACAGATATATGGGTTGGGGACGTAGCGATAAGGATCATCAGGTGCAGTTCACGGCTCTGCCTGTAGACTGGCACTATCTACGCACGATGGGCATTGAGGTGATTGAGGGTCGCGACTTCAATGAGCACGATGGCGATGTGTATATTATCAATGAGTGTGCACGTAAGAAGTGGGACTGGGTGAAGATGGACCAGAAACTGCTTGACGAAGAGACGGAAATGACTGTAGTAGGCGTCTGCCGTAATGTGCGCTTTGCCTCTACTCGTATCGATAACAATGACTCACCGATGGCGTTTCTCATCTTTGGCGAGAAGTATCTGAAAGAAGGATGGACCAATAATCTTGATGTGATGAATGTCCGTGTGGCAGCAGGTGTCGACAAGGTGGCGATGCGCCAGAAGATAAAGGATATCTGCATGAAGTTGGGTGCCCAGCATGAGCCGGAAGTGAAGTTTCTCGACCAGCAGTTAGAGCATCTCTATCAGGAAGAGTTCCGTTTCATCCGTCAGGTGCTCGTATTCTCTGTCATCTGCCTTATCATCACACTCATCGGTGTCTTCTGCATGACGATGTTCGAGACCGAGTATCGCCGGAAGGAGATAGGCATCCGTAAGGTGATGGGATCATCAACAAGAGAGATCCTGCAGCTGTTTTGCAAAAAATATATCCTCCTGCTGCTGATCAGTTTCATCATTGCTGCTCCGATAGCCTACTTTATCGGTAGTCAGTGGCTTCAGAACTTCTCAGAGCGCACCCCTATCTACTGGTGGCTCTTCCCGTTGACCTTCCTTGCGATCTGTCTGATTACCATGACCACCGTGATTATCCAGAGTTGGCGGACAGCCAATGCCAACCCAGTGGAAAGTATAAAAACAGAATAAGTAAAATGAAAAGTTATTTCAGATTTCTGTCACGCAACAAGCTGTATGCCTTCATCAATATGGCCGGACTGATCATATCGCTGATGTTCGTCATCCTATTGGGCGACTACACCTGGCGACAATACACCATCGACAGCTGGCATAAGCATGCCGACCGTATCTACCTGATAGGCAACCGGAGTCTTTTCTATATGTGGCCGCAGGCAGCAGAGGAGATCAGACAGATGTGTCCGGAGGTGGAACAGACCTGCTGTGTGATGAGTCAATGTGGGAAGATAAAGAATAACCGTCAGGAGATAAAAAGCAAAGAAGACGAGGCGCTCATCATGCTGGCAGATTCCACTTTCTTACGTTTCTTCGACTTCAAGATGGTGAGGGGTGACCGTATGACAGCCCTTGATGCACCTGATAAATGCGTCATCACTGAAAAGCTGGCAAGACAGTTGTTCGGGAACAGCGATCCCATTGGTGAACCCTTACAGATCGTTGGCTATCGTCATGTCATGATCAATGGAGAAGATCCTTACGACAGCACCTTGGTCTATACCGTCAGTGCCGTTGTCAAAGAACTGGATCATACCGTGCTCCCTAACGAGACCCAAGTGATCGCCAGCATGAAACGTTATCCGCAGGTGATGGGTTATCGACTGGATAATCATTCTTTCGCCTATGGTCCTACGGGCTCTGCCAAAGCATTCCTAATGCTACGTAAGGGCATGACCCTCGATAAAAAGAAGAAGATGATCAAAGACCATCTCGCAAAGTATTACTCGGGAGGGTGGGATAAAGAAGAATTGACTGTATCCCCACTTACAGACATTATGTTCGCACCGCAGAACAATGGTTCAGGGATGCAGAAAGGTGACAAGACACGGGTACGTATCCTCCTGGCTGCCGTCTTAGCCATCCTCTTCTTTGCCATCAGCAACTATATCAACCTGACCGTCGCCAATACAGGCTTCCGCGCCAAGGAGATGGCAGCAAGAAGACTCTTCGGTAGCAGCCAACAAAAGATCTCGTTGAAACTGATTGCCGAATCGACACTGATGATCACAGTCTCATTTGCCATCGGTCTGGCGCTCGCGTTCTGTTTCCAAAAGGATGCTGCCACCCTGTTCAAAGGAAAGATTGACCTGATGAGCGATATCAATCCGGGCACGGTGAGTGTCTGCCTGTGCTTCATCCTCGCCTTGGGCATCCTCTCCGGTATCATACCCTTATGGCAGTTGTCCCGCTTTCAGCCCATCGATATCGTGAAAGGCTCCTTCCGTTTCCGTTCTAAGATGATCCTTGGCAAGGTGTTCATCATCATACAGAACATCATCACCGTCACGATGCTCACTGCCGCACTGGTCATCTGGCTACAACTGAACTGCTTGATCAAAGCACCGCTTGGTTTCCATACAGAGAACCTCTTTCAGATAGACTGTCCGGAAGGAAAGAGCCAGATCGTGAGGAATCAGTTGGAGAAGATGCCTTTTGTCGAGGCTATCGGCATGTCGGAGTTTACCAGGTTAGCCAGTGGACAATGTAGTATGCGCTATGTCGCTCATGAAGACAGGCATACCACCATATATATGATGAACCTTGACAAGACGGCATTCGACCTCTATGGCTTGCGAATCAAAAAAGACCATGGCTCCACTAGTGATGGCTATTATCTGACTGAGGAGGCTATGCGCCAACTGGGTTATACAGAGGATGACAGGGAGATCGACTGGGGTGACTGGACAAATCCCATCACAGGTATCCTGTATGACTTCCACCGGGTGAATATCCTGCAGGGCCCGGAGCCTTTCGCCATCGGACTGACAGATAAGATGACCTATCCCTCCTTTGTGGTTAAGACCAATGGCGACAAGCGTGCAAAGGCTTCTTTCGTGGCGATGATGAAGGAACAGGGAGTTTCCGATGCCGACATGAAATGGTATGTCAACAGCATGGAGGAAAATATCGCCCAGTCGTTTGTTGACCATAGGAACACGCTGAAGATCATCACGCTCTTTACGCTCGTGGCTATCGTCATCTCCGTGCTCGGCTTCATCGGTATGTCACTCTTCTTCGTCCGTCAACGACAGAAAGAGATTGGCATCCGCAAGATTATGGGCAGTACCTCCCGGGAGGTGATGTGGCTGATGTTCCGTACGTTCTGCGCACCGCTGCTGTTGTCGTTCGTCATCGCCATCCCCTTGTCATGGTATATCATGCACGGCTGGCTCACCAACTTCAGTTACCGCATAACGCTCAGTCCGTGGATCTTCATCGTCACCTGTGCGTTTACACTTCTCGTGGCGGTGCTCTCCGTGGGTTACCAGATTGTCAAGGCTGTAAGTACCAATCCTGTTGAGAGTATTAAGACAGAATGATATGACCACATGCAACGCGCCCACCAAAGGATATTCACTGATGTTGGATTTACCTGCTTCATCATTAACCAGATCACTGTAATCATCTGAAGGTGGCGCGTTGCTTCCCTGTCAAAGAATCATACGACAAAGCGTCTAATAATTAGACAAACCGTATTCACTGCTATTGAAACATTTGGATGGTATATCTTTAGGGTATAACTTTGCAATAAAAAAGGAAAAAGACTATGAATATATTTCACAAAGGCCAGGGTGCCTTTATCAAAATCTTCTCATTAGCCGTCGGACTGACTGTCGGACTGGTACTGATCGCCAAGGTACAACTGGAACGTAACTACGACCGTTGTATCGTGGATAAAGAGAATGTGTATGCTGTGTCAGAGTCATTCACCAAACAAGGTGCCGATCCTGCAGAATATGAGAACACACCGGGAGGAGCCATTCCTGCATTATGTCACTATATACCGGAAATCACAGTAGGCACCCGTTACACTTTTCAGTTTACTGACGAGAAACTGACCCTGGAGGATGGTAAACGCTATGCGTTTGAGCATTCGGTCTTTGCCGATTCCTGCTTCTTCGATATCTTTGGCACCAAGATGTTGCAGGGGAATGCCAAGAAAGTGCTGAGTACAACAGGACAGTGTCTTATCAGCCGTCGGCTCTTCGAAAAACTTCAGTCCGGAGTCTCAAATGCTTCCATACAGACTATGATCGGTAAGACATTCTGTTTTATGGCAGCCCCCGACAAGCCCATGACCATCGCAGGTGTTTTTGAGACTTACGATGAGAACTCCACCTTCCATGCATTGGATATCATCATGTCTCTTCCCTCTATCGGCATCTACTCCTATGACGGCACCGGCAATCTGATGGGTAACGACCGCTATCACTCCTATGTCCGTCTCCGTCCTGACACCGACATGAAAAAGGTGAGTGATGAGATGAATAAGATGCTGAAAGAACTGATTCCATGGGATAAGGTGAAGGAGGCTGGCATCGAGGACTTCGGATTCCGTTTCAACCCTGTCAGCGAGACCAGGATGAAAGACAAGACGGTGAAGACCACCTGTATCATCCTCTCTATCGTTGCCTTCGTGATGCTCTTCACTGCAGTGATGAACTATATCCTTGTGGTGATCAGTCTGATGGTGGGCAAGGCACGCCTGGTAGCCATCCGGAAAGTGTTAGGCGCTCCTAAGCGGGAGTTTTACCTGACAACCCTGAAAGAGGCTACGGTCCATCTGCTGATGGCGCTGATCATCATGGCATTATTACTCGTTGCGGGAAAAGACTGGATACGCGACATGATGGGTGCCAGCATTACGACACTCTTCTCTGCCCAGACCTATTGGGTACTTGCCGTGGTATGTCTCATCGTACTTGTCTGCTGCGGGCTGCTTCCCGGCTATCTCTACTCACGCATCCCTACCGTCTATGCTTATCGGCTCTTTTCAGAAAACAAACGCGTATGGAAATTATCACTCCTAGCCTTCCAGTTTGTGCTGAGCACCATGTTACTTTGTATTCTCAGTACCATCTATCGGCAGTACGACTATATGCTGAACAAAGATATGGGATATGATTATAAGAATGTGGGATATATAGAGATCGTCAACCCGTCGGACTCCACCTTTACGTTAGCCAGAGAAATTGAGAAACTGCCATGCATCGAGCATACTGCCGCCACCTATTCCCTTCTCCTGTCAAAGCAAAGCGGTAATAACGTGATGCTGCCCGGCGATCCGAAACAACTCTTCAATTTCTCTTGTCTCTATTGGTATGAACCCAGTGTTGTGGAGACTATGGGACTGAGGCTGGTAGAAGGAGAAGGATTCTCCCAGCTCAACGGTCCGGGGTGGAAACAGGAAGTGATTATTGATGAGGCATTTGCCGGACAGCTCAAGCAGCATACCGGTTGGACTGATGTCGTCGGGAAAACCATCCTTTGCACGGAGTTTGGAGACAAGCTGCCACTTACCATCAAAGGTATTGCGAAGAACTTCACGATAGGTTCGCTCGTGGACAGGGATGAAAGACCGGCGATGATGGTCAACGGAAACATTCATGCAAAATACATCATGCTCAGGTTCAACACCCTGAACACAGAGAGCATCATGGCAGTACAGCAGCTGTGCGACCGTCTCTATCCCGATGCAGAGATGAACGTGAAAGTATATGCCAACGAACTGGCAGACAGCTATATGCAGACACAGCATACGCGCGACCTTATCATGATCGGCTGCATCGCTTCCTTGCTCATCACACTGATCGGCCTCATCGGCTATGTGCGTGACGAGGTACAGCGCCGCTCCCGCGAACTGGCTATCCGCAAGGTGATGGGAGCCACCATGGGAGAACTGCAGGCACTCTTCCTGCGCAGCATCGCCATGATCGCCCTGCCATCCATCGTCGTCGGACTGCTGATTGGCAGATATATCAGTTCCCTGCTGATGGAACAGTTTGCCGACAAGGTGCCACTATTATGGAGTATATTCGTGGCAGATGCCCTCATCATCTTACTCATCATCGTCGTTGTGGTGTTCCTGCAGACACGTCGTGTAGCCACCAGCAATCCGGTAAATTATCTAAGGAACGAATAATAAATAAACAATATAAGATTATGATCAAGTTAGAAAACATTCAGAAGGTGTTCCGCACGGAAGAGGTGGAGACCATTGCATTGGGCGGTGTGTCGCTCGAAGTGAAGAAAGGTGAGTTCGTGGCAGTCATGGGACCTTCGGGCTGTGGCAAGTCCACCTTGTTAAACATCCTGGGCTTGCTCGACAATCCCACCAGCGGTACCTATTACCTTGACGGTGAGGAAGTGGGTAAGCTGAAGGAGAGTCAGCGCACGAAGGTACGCAAGGGACAGATCGGTTTTGTCTTCCAGAGCTTCAATCTCATCGATGAGTTAAACGTGGAGGAGAATGTGGAGCTGCCTCTCACCTATCTCGGTGTACCGAAGAAAGAGCGTAAGAAACGTGTCGAGGAGGTGCTTCGCCGCATGGCTATCTCCCACCGTGCTCATCATTTCCCCCAGCAGCTGTCCGGAGGACAACAGCAGCGTGTAGCCATTGCCCGTGCCGTGGTGATGAATCCCAAGCTGATCCTGGCCGACGAGCCGACAGGTAACCTCGAT
Source organism: Prevotella sp. (assembly GCA_016291915.1). Taxonomy (GTDB): domain Bacteria; phylum Bacteroidota; class Bacteroidia; order Bacteroidales; family Bacteroidaceae; genus Prevotella. The sequence continues at coordinate 11,855 of JAEEZP010000204.1, forward strand.
TCGAAGAACGGACTGGAGGTGATGCAGCTGCTCACACAACTGAACCAAGAAGGAACCACCGTCGTGATGGTGACTCACTCCGAGCGTGATGCCGGCTATGCCCAGCGTATCATCAACCTCTTCGATGGTCAAGTGGTACCTGACGTAAAACTGTAGATTCCCATAAGTGTCATAATACCGATAGGGGTGAAATATCACCCCTATTTTTTGCACTTTATGTACTCTATGGGCAACTCCCATATTACTCCCATAACTAAACAACTAAGAATTTGAAAAATTATTGACTCAACTGGTAGGAATAAGCCCTTTTCCTGCACTCATAACCGTTAAATAAAACAAAAGATGAGTATATCTGCTATGAGCTGTGATGATTTTTTCGTATCATTGCAAAAGATAAACGAAAAATGACAGGCGATGAATATAAAACTGAAAACCATACTGCAGCAGTTGCTCAAGAGTCCTCGGCGCTTTCCCGTAGAAGCCGCCCTGGGAGTCGTGTTCTTTATCATTGCCGTGTGGAACTCTGAGCGTACACACTGGAATGACGTGACAGCACACATAGACACCCTTATCCACGGGGAGATCCTATGGCTTTTTGTACCATTGGTAGTACTGTCTTTCTGGCTTCAACGTGTCAACCGTTGGGCCTACTACGCCTCATTCTTCCTCTTCCTGCCGCTGATGGCTCTTAACCTGAGGCCGTTCCTATGGACATACGGCTTCGTTTTCACCTACGTATTAGCCGGCATCCTGCTGATCGTCGGCAATAAGAGGATGGACAACCGCCCGTTGGCAGCCCACGCCCTGCATGTGGTCACACAGTTGTGCTGCGGACTGCTCATCGCAGGAATCCTCTATATGGCGGTATTGGCGATCGTCGCCTCCTTCTGCTATATCTTCGGCATCCAAGAGCCTATTTATCTCTATCAGCATATCTTCCAGTTTATCTGTTTTGTGCTTACACCACAGGTGTGCTGTACCTTGATCCGTCAGAACGAAGACGAGGTAAGTGAACCGGCCAAGGTCATCAGACTGATCCTCAACTTCATCGTCTCTCCTGCCATCATCATCTACACCGTGATCCTCTATACCTATTTCCTGAAAATCGTCTTTGAATGGGATCTGCCCAAGGGTGGTGTGGCCTGGCTAGTGATGGGGTTCATCACTGTCGCATTGATAGGACTCGTGGCACAATCGATTCTCAGTAAGCGATATTACGACTGGTACTACCGGCATTTCACCCTGATAGCCATCCCGCCATTGATCATGTACTGGATAGGCGCCATCTACCGCATTCGTCTATACAGCTTTACCGAGAGCCGCCTCTATCTGATGGTGGCAGGGGTGCTGATGACCCTCTTTGTGCTGATGCTCTGGAAAGAACGTACACGCAGATACCAGCTGATGGCACTGATCGTCGGAGCTGCCATCATCCTGTTTACCTATATCCCCGGCATCTCTGCCAAGGATATCGGACTGAGTTGTCAGAAGCAGCGACTCAAAGAGATGATCAGTGAACTGAAGTTGAATGATCCGAAGACCGGGATGCTCAACGATAGTATTGACATCAAAAGCATCAGGCAAGACAGTGTGAGGTGCGGGCGTTACCGGGAGGCATGCAGCGTCATCAGTTATGTTCGGAAAGACATGGGAGACACAAAGTTCGAGAAACAATATGGCATCTGGAAGTTGTCGGAATATCACTTTAACTACGAAAAAGACGCGGAGCCCACGGTGGAAGAGCACTGGATAGAGTGGGACAAGCCTTTCGATGTGGGTGAGTACCATTGGGTAGTTCCGACAGATCATTACCGTTGTGACTTTGATGGGCAGGTGGTTACGATCACCACGGATGATGGCGTCACCGTGATGAAATACCCTGTCGGTTATTTGGTCAAAAAAGACACGTTGTTGTTACAGCAACCGGAGCGTCTGATGACCTACCGTAATGACTCGCTCCTGTTGATCCTCAAAGGGGTCAGTATCGTGGACAACGGTGTGGAAGGTATCAGGCAGTATGATTTCCAGTTGTTTAAGAAGGAGTGATGGTTCCATCACAACCTTTTTGGTTTAGAGTTTAGAGTTTAGGGTTTAGAGTTGCCCCTCTCCCGTCCTCTCCCCATAGGCATGGGGCGAGGTGTTCGGTTCGTAACGCCACCCTGTACCCTTACATGACTTCTCTCTGTTCTGCCATGTTCTTTTTCTCTCTACCGCGAGAGATTTAGAGCCCCTTGGTAAGGGGCGGCTTTATGTTCTTTTTCTCTCTGCCGAGAGAGAAAAAGCAACCAAAAAGAGAGCTCGTTGCACGCTCCGATGCAGAAGAAATCCAACTCTTCGTGCTGTGCTGCGGGACTCGCTTCGCTCAAACAGGTCCTCGCACCGCCTTCGGCGCCGCACTCAGTCCTTGCATTTCTTTGCTGCCTCTCTCACTATTGCAACCAATATTAAAGTAGACGATCCGTGACGAATCGGACGCCCCACCCCCGTTGGAATACCCCTCCCTCGTTCCCTCCCCATAGGCATGGGGCGGGATGTTCGGTTCGTATCGCAACCAACGGTCATGGCTCGCTCGTTGCTACGTCGCAGAAGGAGGTGGCAACACTCAAGAGCGAGACATAACCTTCTTAGTTGACGAGTAGACGAGTTGACAAGTAAACGAGTTAATGGAAACGATCCGTGACGAATCGGACGCCCCACCCCCAGCCGTGGGGGCGGGGACGGGGGCGGGGGAAACCTTAAACTATACACTATCCAGGTAGGGATAAAGTCTGCCCCGACAACTCTAAACCCTACAACGCTAAACCTTAAACCTTAAACTTTAAACCTTAAACCCTAAACTACTTAATCGGTACGAAGCGGATGTGGAGGGTGTGGGGCTCCTGCGGGATGGCATATTTCGTGAGGACACCCGGACCGCAACTGCTGTTGCCTAATCCCAGTACCGCACAGTCGATCGACAGGAAGACATTCGGTTCTTCCTTCAACTCCATGTCATGCGCCGCGGCATACAGCTGTTCGGTACTGTAAGGTACAGCCGTGAAGGAGAACGGTTTCTCAACGCACTGGATGCGCCAACCCTGTCGCTTGCTGTTCCTCAACTCCACGTAGGCTGTCTCCTCATGGTTGCCGCTGTACTGCGGACGGGGATAGTGGAAATACTGCTCAGACACCTTGCTGACATACTTCCCCACAGGGCACGACACCTTCCGGTCGGGGTAGTTATCCCATGGTCCACGACCGTAATATTCCAACTGCTGGTATTCCTTCGGTAAGACAAAGGTGTTACCCATACACGGCAGTGGCGGGAGCTGTCCCTCAGGGGTATAGGAAGCCCCAAAATCGACGGTTCCATCGGGGAAAAGTGTAATCTGATAATCCGTACGTATCTTACCATTCAGGGCCTTATAATCCATCACGCAATGACCTTTGAAGGAGCCGTCAGACTGTCGGATGATCGTCAGCGGAGTCACCACACTGTCACGCATCTGATCCAGTCCTTGGTTCTTCCAGTCCTTCGCAATCCAGTTGCCGAAGCCCTTGTCATTATCGGTCGGTGCACGGAAGAAATGCGGACGTACCATCGCGAAGAACTGCTTCAGTTGTTCCTCATCAAGGCTTGTACGTTTCTGTGTCTTGGTTTTCAGACTTCCCAACACGTTCTTATACCAGTTGTCGTTGGTGACAAACTGCCGGGTAGCCACCACATAGCCTGCCTCTGCCCATAGTGTCTTGTTCTTCAGACGGGCCGTCACCGTGGTAAAACCGTCTTTCTGCACGGTCTCGATGGCATAGTCGTCTAACGAGATATGAAGGTCACGTGGCACAGCCTTGATCTTACCACCCTCCTGGATAAAGGCGATAGGAGCATACACCGCCTTCACCTCCTCATACTTCGGAGTCGTCTCACGCGTAGAGCTCACCACACCCTTGATACAGAAAGCCTTCAGGTTGGGTGCATCCTTGAAGTCGCCGCCATAAACCGTCATGCCCACCGGCAGGAAGGGGAAGCGTTTGTGCAGCTTATCCGTGATGATGATACCCTCGTCGGCCCACTCCCAGATGAAACCGCCCAACATACGCGGATGACTGTATATCTCATCCCAGTATTCCTGGAAGTTGCCCAAGGCATTACCCATCACATGCGCATACTCACTGGTAAGAACGGGCCGGTTGTCGGTGGTCTCTCGCGCTATCGACAGCAGGCGCTCCCACCGTGCGTTCTCCGGGCGCTCCATGTTATTATCCTTCACGCCGGGGTTCAGATACTCATCCTGGGTGCGGGGATAGAAACGGGAGATGACATCCACATACGAAGGGTCTTTATGTTCCGGACCCTGTGCCCCTTCGTAATGAACGAAACGCGTCGGGTCATACTCATGGATCCATGCGGCCGTCATGGCGAAGTTCGACCCCCACCCTGCCTCATTGCCGAGGCTCCAGAAGATCACACACGGATGGTTACGGTCACGGATCACTGCCCGTTGGGTGCGGTCCATCCAGGCGGCAGCCCAGGAAGGATCACTGGCCAGCAAGCCGCGCAGACCGTGCTCCTCCAAATCCACCTCATCCATCACATAGATACCGAGGGAGTCGCACAACTCATACCAACGCTCCGCATTGGGATAATGACAGGTGCGCACCGCATTGACATTCGCCCGTTTCATCAACAGCAGGTCTTGGATCATCCGTTCTTCACTGATGACATGACCGGTATAAGGATCCATCTCATGACGGTTGACACCCCGCAGACGGGTGGGAATACCATTCACCAGCAGCACACCATCCTTGATGGCCAACTGACGGAAGCCCACCTTCGTACGGATGGTCTGGATAATCTGTCCCTGTGGATCACGGAGCATCAGCGTGAGCTGATAGAGGTAAGGCTTCTCGGCACTCCACAGATGTGGGTGACGCACGGTCGCTGACAGCCATCCCCATTTGGGATATCCTCGTTGCGGGTTACGATCGTTCATGATCGCCGCCTTATGGTCGAGGTTCAGGATCGTCGCTGCATCCGCCGTGAGGACACTGTTCAGCACCTGCTGTCCCTGAGCGTCGTAGAGCATTGCCTCCACCTGATAATCCTCTCCCCGCTGATCACCGATGACAGTCAGCTTCGGATCGATCACCAGCTGCGCCTCATCAAAGCGGTCGTCCAACAAGGTACGTACACCGAAGTCGGAGATATGGATCGTGGGGAGGGCGTATAGCATCACATCACGATGAATGCCGGCGATACGCCACATATCCTGGTCCTCGAGATAAGAACCGTCGGAATATTTGAACACCTGTAAGGCGATATGGTTGGTGCCCGCCTGCAGATAAGGTGTCAGACGGAAGGTGGAAGGCTCCATGCTACCCTGACTGTAACCCACCTGCTGACCGTTGACCCACACATAGAAAGCACTGCTGACAGCACCGAAGCGGATATACACCTCCTGGCCCTTCCAACTGTCAGGCACCGTGAACGTACGGCGGTAACAACCTGTGGGGTTACGCTCGATGTACGCGGTATAGGTTTTCTTCGGCTCACCCATCACGTAAGGGGGATTGATCTTAAACGTATAACCACTGCTACTGTAGATAGGCGTACCATAGCCGTTCATCTCCCAGTCGCCCGGCACCTGGAAATCATCCCACGAACGGTCGTCATAGTCGGGAAGGTAAAAGTCACCGGTCTGCTCATCCGGTGTCTGTGTCCAACGGAATTTCCACATGCCGTTGAGCGACAGGCTGTTTTCCGGCTTGAAATAAGCACTTGCCGGTTCACGGTTGATCTGCAGCACATGCTGGTTCTCCCAGTCATGTGGTCGGTTGTCAGCCATTGCTGACAAGGTTGTCAGCAGGCTTCCTAGTAACAGGATATTCTTTATCATTATATTTATATTTGTTTTCAAAACTTATCTTCAAAAAGACTTCCTTTTTACTTCCCTTCTCCGGGGACAGGGCAGAATATCTGTCACCCTTTCAGGGTTTGATCATCGAATGCATCATTGCAGGGGTTCCGCTGCGCTCCACCACCTGCCTGTAATCTCTTCAGGCCTTCGGCCTTTGGCTTGGGGAGGGATGTTCGGTTCGCATCGCGACAGTATCTTGATATCGCTACAATTATCAATTATCAATTCCTCCTTCGGTATGGGGCGAGGCGTCCGGTTCGCAATGCGACAGTATCTTGATTTCGCAACAATTATCAATTATCAATTCCACCTTCGGCTGGGAGCGAGGCGTTCGATTCGTAACGCTACTACATCTCGCTCACGCAACATTTAGAGCCCCTCCCAACATCCCCGAAGGGGAGGAGAAATAATCACCGCGACCAAATCAGGGAGCGGTACCTTAGTGTAAGAGCGACGAGAAGGAGCGGTTACATCCCCTCCCTAGAAAGGGAGGGGCGTGGGGAGGGATGAGTCCCCTCCTTAGGCAAGGAAAGTCGCGATTAAGCGAGTGCAGAGCTAAGTTTTACTTAAGCTATGCCGAGCGTGAGCGAGTTCGACCCGTAGGGTCAAATGGTTGGGGTAGTTGTGAAAATTTCTTTCGACAAAGAAAAGAAAAATCGAATCATTACTCTATCGTGAGGGCATCGAACATCATTTTGTCGAGGCCCTCCCCGCTCACCACCACATGATAGCTTCCTGCATTCACCATCGTGCCCGTGGTGATACTCGTCATCTTCCGCTTCGTGATCTTCTGCTCCGTCTGCAGGAACGTGATATCATCATCCTTGAACACCACACCATTCTGGTCGGTGATCTTCACATGCAACTTCCGTACCTTCTCCGGATTATAGTATTTCCAGCGCAGGGCATACACCTTGGCGACACCCACCTGGTAGTCCCACACCATCTGTTTCTTCACCATCTTGCCTTCCACCTCCAGGGCAGGACTGCTCTTCGGCGGCAGCATGCTGTCGGGCATCTTCACCGATATCTGTTTCTCAAAGTCGACCCACATCGTACTGCCGTTGGGCTTGGAGCGTGACACCACATCCTCCTTCGTGGCAACGGCGATGGCGGCAATCATCGCCTGGCCGGCTTTCACCTGTGGGAAGCTGATCCTGATAGCATCCCCGTCGTTATGTACATCCACCACGCGCTTGTAAGGTTTGCCGTAATGCACCTGTGCCCAGATATCCAGGTCGTTAATCACCACCTGGTCGTTGATAGCCACATCGAAGATACGGAATCCCTCCGCCTCCATACGATACCATGGCTCCACGAAATACAACTCCACCCGATAGTCACCCTTGGGTGCCGGCAGCGTGTAATAAAGCTCATGACGACCGAAACGGGACGTCTTGAACAAAGGCATGGAGAGCTGGTCGTTGAACGTCTGTGATGTCTGATAACTGCTGACACCCTCAAAACGGTCACCCCACGAATGTGACCACTGGCTGTTGTCCTGCATCCAGCAACGGCCGTAGCTGTCGGTATAGTCATCACCACCACAGTTCAGGGTATAGAGATAATGATACCCCTCGGCCGGTTGTATCACTGCGGCATCGATCTCACTCTTCTCGGGTGCCACAAAACCGTGATCGTAATGATCCTTATACATATAATAACCGTCGATGGGCTGATCCCATACCGTCATCAACCCCTTGTAATTCAGCGGACCAACCTTGTCGATCAGTCGTAAAGCCTCATCCGGCTGACGACGACCGGGGTTATCATGCGTGGCAAAGACCCACTGGAACTGTCCGCACACACTGTCTCTCACCTCTTCAGCCTTGAGAATCTTCGTTTTCATCAACTGGCAGAACTTCTCTTCGGTGTATCCCTCCGGTGAGTGATTGCCCAGCGTACGCCAGGCACCATACTCACCGTTCAGCAACTGATCGTCGCGCTTCAGCTCATTACCATAGTTGTTCACATTACCGCCATAGGTACCGCTCCAGTTCTGCACCACATTCCAGTCGGTTCCCACACCACCGTTACAGGTGGTCACCAACCGTTGGGTACCACAGCCGGGATCCATCTCACGGATGATATCGGAACACTCCTCCGCAAAATCGGCAGGCAGCGTACTCTCATTCTGCAAGCCCCACAAGATGATGCTCGGGGAGTTACGGCGCTCCTTGATCCACTGGCGCAGATGACGTTTGAAGCTCTCGCGGAACTGCGGGGTGTCATACCAGATATGGGCGGAGAACTGCGGCCACCAGAGGATGCCCTGCTCATCGAACAGTTGCTGATAAAGGAGATTGTGCGGCTGGTGAGCGTCGCGGAAAGCGTTGAAGCCCGCATCCTTGATCATCTTCACACGTGCCGTTATCTGTTCGGGATAGAAAGCGTGACTCTGTCCGAAGATATGCTCATACTCACACGTACCGTTGATAAATACCGGTTTGCCGTTGAGGAAGAACCGCTTATCACCATCCTTACGTGTCAACGGCCATGTGGTGGTCTTGAAGCCGAAGGGTATATCCGTACTCTCCACCGCCTTACCATTCCGTTTGATGATCGTATTGACACGATAGAGATAAGGTTTCTCGATGCTCCACAGGGTAGGATTCGTTATAGCACTCTGCTGACGGATGGTCTTCATCTCACCACCCTTCAGCGTGATGGAATTGGTGAGTCGGATCACCTGCTTACCATCCTTCGCCGACAGTTTACTGATCACATCCACCGTCATGGTCTGCTGACCATAGTTCTTCACCTCTGTATCGAAGAACACACTGTCGGTGTTGAAGTTACTCCACACATGAACGCCGAAGGGTTCGATGCGCACCTCGTCGGTGACCTCCAAGACCACAGGGCGATAGATACCGAAGGGTTGACTGCCCTCGCTGAAGCCCCACTCCGAGCTGCAACCGCCGCATACCCATGGCATGTCAGTGATGCCGGAAGGATGAGATACCTTCACTACCAGGTCGTTATCGCCGCCCTTACGTACGGCATCCGTGATATTGATTGTCTCCGTGGTCCTACCGATGTCATAGCGGCCTAACGGTTTTCCGTTCAGGGTGATATCCGCATAGGTGCCCACGCCCTCAAAACGGATGAAATAAGCCTTTCCTTGAAGATCCGGGGCGAAGAAGGTTTTACGGAAGACAGCATCCCCATGGAGATTACCATGTTCTCCCTGCAGATAACCGTAATAGTCATCGAGGTTCACCGGGACATCCCTTTGCATCGTCTTACCGTCGAAGGTGATCTCCCAGTTGTCGTTTAAAGATTTCGTATAGCGATGGCCAGTAGGATCAGGCTCGGGGAAGCTTACCTCACTCTTGCCCAGATGCTTGCTGGTCGCCACGGCGATACCCCGTTGTTGGGCATTGTTCACCGCACAGTAGAAATGATAGACGGTATCCTGCCATTTCACCACACAACTCTTATGGGCGAACATCTCATCATAGGGCTTGGAGGGGATGATCAGGTCGTCACCCTCCCAGTCGGTCCAGTTTACTAAGTCGTAACTGGCTGCGAAGGTATTGTAGGCATTGTATTCTCTCGTGGGATTGAAAGCCGAGAAATAGTACATCACATAGACAGGGCGCTGGAAAGGCGGCAGGTTCATCTCCACCAGTTGGGCATCACCCGTGATCGTCCCGTCGCTGTCGTGTGCAAAGACCGGGTTGCCGGCATAGCGTTTCCATTTCTTCATGTCTTTCGACAGGGCGATGCCGATACGCTCACCCTTCGGATGGGTGGCATCCTTGCCGCCCGCATTGTAATACATCACGAAGGGATAACCGAAGATCTTCTTATCCAACCGGTAGATGGTGCTCTTATACTGTGTGAGCTGTTCCCACCACTGTGCGTCCTTATCGTTATAACTCATGATCGGCGCCTCGTAAGTCTCCCACGGATGGGCCACGGTGATATCGTTCTTCGTGGAGGCGATACCGATGCTGAGGGGGGCCTCCACCGCCTCGTAGCCCTTGCCCGGACCGCCGATATACGTCATCCAATGCCTACCCTTCCAGGTCTGC
>JAEEZP010000020.1 GCA_016291915.1 Prevotella sp.
AATCGTCAGAAAAGGAGTTATATGTTCTGTTCAAAGATGCCAAAGGACAACTCCGCCAGACTCATGCAACAGACAAGTTTCGTCGTTTCAGTATGGATGAGCCATGCAACAGTCCTCAATGGCTAGAAGACTATCGATTATTAAGCACTCTTCGCGACACGGTCATCATCGATGGCAAGCAACAGATTGGACAACTTATCAGTATTAACAATGATGAGTTGCTCTCTATCCAACATCATTATAAATCCCTGCAGGATGACGCTTCACGCAGCAAAGAGCGGATGCACCAAGATGCAGAGAAACTAAGTCCAATCCTACCCGCATCATTAAAAGCCACCCTCTCTGTAGACTGCTCCCTGCAGAAAAATATCAGTGATAAACTCATCGGTATCTTCTTTGAGGATATCTCCTATGCGGCAGATGGTGGACTTTATGCAGAACTGATACAGAATCGTGATTTCGAGTACACAGAAAAGGATTATAACAACAAAGGTAAGGCATGGCATGCAACAACCGCTTGGAAGGGTGACTTGCAACTTGCTACCGATCATCCGCTTAGCATTCACAACCCACATCATATTCTCCTTAAGAACGGGAAGGTATGGAACAAAGGATGGGATGGTATCTGTCTGAGAAAAGGAGAACAATATGATTTCTCCTGCTACCTCCGTAATATAGACTGCAAGAAGAAGCAAATCCGTATCTCACTCGTGCGGATTGACAATGGGCAACCTATCCAGACCGTCAGTACGAGTGCCTCAGCTATTACATCAAAATCGAAGGAATGGACCCGTTATAAGACTACGTTTATCGCCAATGAGGACTGTAATGATGCCTGTCTGCTGATAGAGGGACTCAAAAAAGGTACGATGGCCATCGACATGGTGAGTTTATTTCCCCATGACACCTATAAAGGACATGGACTGCGCAAAGACCTTGCACAAGCAATAGCTGCCTTGCATCCTAAGTTCGTACGGTTTCCGGGAGGTTGTATGAGTCATGGTCAAGGTATTGACAATATCTATCATTGGAGCGAGACCATCGGTCCATGGCAAGACCGAAAGCCCGATATGAATATCTGGCGTTACCACCAGACACGTGGTTTAGGCTTTTATGAGTATTTCCAATGGTGCGAAGACATGGAGGCAGAACCTCTTCCAGTTCTTGCTGCTGGTGTTCCTTGTCAGAATTCACAAGCTGATGCCCGTGGTATGGGTGGACAGCAAGGAGGTATTCCGATGGCCGAGATGCAAACCTATATCGATGAGATTTTACATCTAATTGAATGGGCAAATGCTGATGCCAATACAAATGAATGGGCAAAGAAACGTGCTGAGGCAGGGCATCCCGAACCCTTCCACCTTAAATATATAGGTATCGGCAATGAGGATTTGGTCAGTACCACTTTCGAAGAACGCTACGAGATGATTACCAAAGCCATCCATGAGCGATATCCCGATATCATCATCTGTGGTACAGCTGGACCTTTCCATACACCCTCAAGCGACTATATAGAAGGCTGGCGCTTCAACAACGCACATCCGGACTTGGCACAGATGGTGGATGAGCATTATTATGAGAGTACGGGATGGTTTTTAAATCATCAGGATTACTACGATCATTACGACCGCACGAAGGCTAAGGTATATCTTGGTGAGTGGAGCAGCAACAGCGACAAGCGGCGCAGTGATGTAGAATGTGCCCTCACTGAAGCTATCTACCTCTGTAATGTAGAGCGCAACGGAGATATCGTGGCGATGACCAGTTATGCTCCCCTGCTCTGTCATGAGAAACATAAAAACTGGGATCCCGACATGATCTATTTCGACAATGAGCATGTTACTCTCACACCCAGCTATGAGACACAACGACTCTTCGGTACTTACAGCGGTAACACGTATATCCCTACCACATGGCAGATCAATACCGATCATTCGTTTACCGATAGTGTGAAGAAACAGATAGGCCGCCGCCTCGTTGCATCATTGGTAAAGGACACTAAATCAGGAAAAAGTTATCTCCGACTGATAAACGCACTACCCATTGCCACAGAGATAGATCTTCAGGGACTTACCTTACCCGATGAGTATCTATATGAAGAACTAAGCGGTAAGCCCAGTGATATACAAGTCAGCACCCAACTCATAAAAACTAAAGGAACAAGGTCCATCAAGATGCCACCTTATTCCTTTAGAGTGATTGTGCTATAACTGACTAAAAGTCCAGAATCATCGTCTGTCGTGGTGCTAAAGGAATATCCTTCAGTAAGCTGACAGTCTTACCTGTGGTGATATCCTCAGCTTCCGTCTGCTCTTCAATCAGTTCTTTATAGCGTTTAATATCTACCTTCGTCGGCTTAGAGGTACCGTTGATGATCGTCATCACCACATGACGATGCCACCGACGTGCTACAACATATACTCCGTTATACGGAATAAACTGTGTCTGATAACCACGCACGATCGTCTCATTGCCGTTACGCCAGTGCAAGATCCTGCTGAGCCAGTCGAACATGGCATTTTCTTCTGCAGTCCTGCCCGCCTTAGTAAAGGCATTACGCTGATCTCCGGGGAACCCTCCGGGGAAATCCTTACGCACATTACCATCTGTCACTTCCTTCGTGCCGTTCATCATTATCTCTGTTCCATAATACAATTGGGGGATACGACGAACCGTCAACAACAGTGCTAATGCCTGTTTCAGAGCCATATCATCTTTTCCGTTGCCTAAGAAACGATCCGTATCATGATTATCGATGAAAGCCATCACATGAGTGGGATCTGGATACAGGTAATCATAGCAGAAAGAGTTATACAGACGATTGAAGCCATTCCACCAGGCATCAGTCTCCTCATGCTTGGCTAAACTCAGACGATCAAAGAAGGCAAAGTCCATAACCGTCTTGAGATAACTGTCATGGTCTGCCACCTTACTACCTTTCTGCCACGATGCCGTATAGGCAGGTTCGGTGACCCATGTCTCTCCCACTACATTGAAATTAGGATATTCCTCATCAAGCGTCTTCATCCACTGTGCCATACCATCGGCGAAAGCATAAGGGTATGTATCCATACGGATGCCATCGATACCTACTGTCTCTATCCACCAGATGGAGTTCTGTATCAGATATTTCATCACATGTGGATTACGCTGATTCAGGTCGGGCATCGTTGGAACGAACCATCCTTCTACCGTCTCCTTCAAGTCAACCTCAGAGGCATATGGATCTTTCACTGGTGTCAGCTTATAACTGGTCTGCTGGAATTTGGCATTGGGAACGGATGTGCCCTTTGAATCCACCAACCATTCCGGCAGGTTAAACCAGTCTTTGCTCGGTTGGTCTGCTACCCAGGGATGCTCAAAGCCGCAGTGATTGAAGATCATATCCATCACCACCTTCAGACCTTTCTGATGAGCCTCATCCACTAACCTGCGGTAATCCGCATTTGTACCGAAGCGCGGATCCACCCGATAGTAGTCGGTTGTCGCATACCCGTGGTAAGTACTGTATCCTGCCTCATTGTCAGGAGAGTTATTCTCCAACACCGGTGTCAGCCACAAGGCTGTAACACCTAACTCATTGAAATAGTCGAGATGCTGACGGATACCTTCCAGATCACCACCATGACGGAGAGAGGGTTGTGAACGGTCAACGACATATGTGTTCAGACTCATCAGCCGGGCATCATCAGCATTTTTCACCTTCTTCCCCTTCAGTGCTTTTGCCTTCTCTACATACTGACCACTTGAGGCAAAACGGTCGGGCATCAGCATGTACAACACATCATAGATACTGAATCCCTCACGTTTATCACCACTCATCTCACGGTTTTTTAACTGATAGTTAACAGTCGTACGAGCTTTTCCTTTCGTAAATACCAAAGGCATCGTTCCTGCCTGCGCACCCTTCATGTCTAGATAGACCAAGAGATAGTTCGGACTGTCTAAGCGCACTATTTTCTCCATCTTCACACCAGGATAGTTGACCGATACCTCAGCATCACGGATACCCTCACCATAGACCATCAACTGCAACTGTGCATCTTTCATACCCACATACCAGTCGGTAGGATCGATACGGTTGACGGAGAACTTGGGGGCAGCAGTCATTCCCACAGCCACTATCAACCCTGCAAATAATAATAGTAATCTCTTCATATTTTTATTCTTTATTACTTCTTCCAAATTCTCGAGAGAATTCAGGGCAAAAGGCCACCTTTTGCCGGGCTTTTAGTACCCTTTTCTCTTCAATTCTCGAGAAAATCTGATGTTGCTGCGCAACATTGTCAACCTCGTGTCAACCTTTGTCAACCTCCAACAGGTTGCAAAGCCGCTGCCACAAAGGGTTTTGACAACCTGACAACCTATTTTTGAAAAAATACTGTATAAGAGAATTTAATTATGTATCATCAAGGCTGTCTGCGGAGCCACCCTCACCTCTTTGCCAGACACGGTTGTGATACCCTCTTCGTTGATAACACCCTCCTGACAGACAACGGTATAGGACCCTTCTGGGATAGCGATTGTCTGCGATGTCTTATTGGCATTCAGCACAACGATGATATTCTTCCAGATATCACCGCCGGCATTATCTTTCAATCGGAAAGCCACTACATTCTGCGGTACATCGAGGAACTCAAGATGCTGACGTACCAACTCAGCCTTACCGAGTCGGAAGGCAGGATGGTTCTTACGCAGTTGGATGAGTCGCTGGTAATATTGGAACACCTGCGGATAGCGCTGCAGATTGTTCCAATCGAGGTGATTGACACTGTCGGGCGACTCAAAACTGTTGTGTACGCCCTTCTTATTACGCAACATCTCCTCACCGCTCAACATGAAGGGTACACCCTGAGAAGTGAACACTGCCGTCTGTGCTAACAGATCCAAGCGTATCAGTTCTTCTTCTGTGATGCCGGGGATAGACGTACGCAGACGGTCGGTCAGACACATATCGTCGTGACAGCTCACATACGCAATCATCTGCGTTGGCTCCAGCGCCCATACCTCTTTACTATAGTTCACCTTCGACATATCCACCTGGGGATGTGCCACACCACCCACGATACCAAACTTCACGCTCTCCTCCTCACCGGGCAGTCCGGCTAAGAACGCGCCCTTGGTATCATCTGAGAACGGACCGCGCAAGCCGTCACGCAACTCATCAGAAAAAGCAGCGATGGTAGGCATCTGATTAATATGGTTCTTAGTAGCCAACAGCTCTGCCGGATAGGCGCAACTGCCGGCGCTCCACCCTTCGCCGTAGATAAAGATAGAGGGATCGATCTTATTCACCTCCGCACGGATGGTGTTCATCGTCTCGATATCATGGACACCCATCAGGTCGAAGCGGAATCCGTCGATATGATATTCGTTGATCCAGTATTTCACGCTCTCTATCATAAAGCGGCGCATCATCGGCTTGTCAGAAGCCGTCTCATTGCCACAGCCAGAGCCGTTGGAGTAAGTGCTATCAGCATTCTTTCGATAGTAATAATCGGGATAAGTCTTTTGGAAGTTAGAATGCTCGATATCATAAGTATGGTTGTATACCACATCAAGGACAACTCGTATACCAGCCTGATGCAGCGCCTGTACCATCTGCTTGAACTCGCGGATGCGGCACATCGGATCATAGGGATCCGTGGAATAACTACCGTCGGGTACGTTGTAGTTTACCGGATCATATCCCCAGTTGTATTTATTATCACTGAGTTTTGTCTCATCTACGGACCCGAAATCATAACTGGGAAGAATATGGATCGCGTTCACACCTAATGATTTCAAGTGATTGATCGCTTTCTCTTCTGTCAGTGCCAGGAATTTCCCTTTATGCTCCAATCCCGAAGAAGGATCAATGGAGAAGTCGCGGTGATGCATCTCGTAGATAACAAGATCTGCTGGTGATGCCACTGCCGGACGCACATCCTTGTCCCATCCTTCCGGATTGGTTTCTTTCATATCGATGATAGCACCTTGTTGACCATTTATACCTACCGCCTTGGCAAAGACACCGGGAGATGACTGTCCATCAACGACAAAGGTATAGTTCTTACCCTTTTGGTCACCCTTCATCGTAGCTGTCCAGATACTGTCATTCATAAGGGTCATCGGAATACTGTCTTCACCTACCACCACGTAACATTCCGCATTTGCAGGTGCAAAGAGTTTAAACACCGTCTCGCTCGGTGAGTAAGTCATCTCATCAAAACAAAATTCCTCCTGCTTCGGACTCGTACAACCTAACGTTAAAGCAGCGACTCCATACATAATAAACTTCTTCATTCTACTTAGCTATTAACGACACAGCGAAACCGCCGCCGGGTGCCTCCGTCAGTTTCAGCGTATCACCCTGCTTAACGGTCTTCTTGGAAATCACATAAGCCTTGGGATTATGCTCATAGTGCGCATCCTTGGCATCCGCATAGATGGTACAGTCATACTTCTTTCCTTTATCGAGAAAGTCGAGTTTGATAACCGACTTATGACCGTTCTCGTCACACTTACCGCCGATAAACCAGTTATCAGTACCCTTTGCCTTACGGGCAACGGTGATATAGTCGGCCGGTTCTGCCTCCAGATATTTTGAATCGTCCCAGTCACATGCTACATCCTTGATAAACTGGAAGGCATCCATAAACTTCGCATAGTTCTCCGGCAGGTCGGCAGCCATCTGCAACGGACTATACATTGTGACATAAAGGGCTAATTGTCCGACGAGTGTAGTATGCACAAAATTGGGATTGTCACTCCAAGTCTTCAACTGTGTCTCGAGGATACCCGGTGTGAAGTCCATCGGACCACCCTGCAGTCGTGTAAACGGAAGGATCACCGTATGGTCGGGTCTGCTACCGCCGAAAGCCTCATACTCCGTGCCACGAGCACTCTCATTACCTACCAGATTTGGATAAGTACGGCACAATCCTGTCGGACGTGTCGCCTCATGACCGTTCACCATGATATGATGCTTTGCCGCCTCCTTGAGCACATAGAGGTAATGGTTGTTCATCGACTGAGAATAATGATGGTCGCCACGCGGGATGATATCGCCCACATATCCGGTCTTCACAGCATCATAACCATATTTATTCATCAGTTTATAGGCATCCTTGATATGCCGTTCATAGTTCTGAGTAGAGGAAGAAGTCTCATGATGCATCAACAGTTTGACACCTTTGCTATGAGCATAGTCATTCAACATTTTAATATCAAAATCAGGATAAGGTGTTACGAAATCGAAGACATCACGTTTCCATAGGTTGGCCCAGTCCTCCCAACCGATATTCCAACCTTCTACGAGCACCTGATCAAGACCGTTCTCTGCAGCGAAGTCGATATAACGCTTCACTTTCTCATTATTGGCGGCATGACGACCGTTAGGCTTCACACGCTTCCAATCCACCTTATCTATATATACAGAGGGATAGTCATCGGTATAGTTCCACGCGCTCTTTCCCACGATCATTTCCCACCATACACCGCAGTATTTGGTTGGATGGATCCACGATGTATCCTCAATCTTACACGGCTCGTTAAGATTCAGGATAAGATTGGACGAGAGCATGTCACGGGCATCGTCGGAAACGATGACGGTACGCCAGGGTGTTGTGCATGGTGTCTGCATACATCCTTTCAGGCCTGTAGCATCGGGAGTCAGATGACTCACGAAAGTAAAGGGCGCAGGCAGCGGATACCTTGAGGATGTAGGATTAGGAGTACGAGCATTACTGTTTCCCATCAGTTTGTTCGTCAATGCCTTTGTCTGCGCATCGACCAGTTCGAGGTGCATGGTGGCATAGTCGGCGCAGGCAGCCTCATGAATATTGATATACAGACCCTCATCCGTCTTCATCTGCAGGGAGGTCTGCACACCTGTCTCAGAGAATACCGCTACTGAAGAGTTGCCCCAGTTGACAGCACTCTTAAAACGTTCACGGATACCGGACAGACGAGTCTCTTGTGTTTCCTGCTCTTGGGTATCATAATCACCGGGTAACCACCAGGCGATATGATCACCTGTCATGGCAAACTCCGTCCGCTCTTCCTCAATAAGGAAATAATTGAGTTCTTTCTGCTGCGGGAACTCGTAACGCAGTCCCATTCCGTCATCGTAAACCCTGAAACGGATGATGATCGTACGATGCTGTTCACGGATATCCTGGTCTAACGTCACCGCCATCTCGTTATAATGGTTACGGATGGTTGCCGTCTCGCCCCATACTGGCTTCCAAGTCTCGTCAAAAGTGCTGTTTTCCACCTTCGCAACCTTAAAACCATCCATCAGGTCGGTTTCTTTCATGCCCTTGCTCGCATGTTTGTCTTTGGCCAGCTCCAAGCCCAAGTGTGACGGTTTGACAACAGTCTTGCCTTTGTACGTCATCTCATACTGTGGACGGGAGCCATCGAGTGAGAAGGCCACCTCCACCTGCCCATTCGGTGATGTAACACGTTGTGCCATAACCGCTAATGGTAACAAAATACCTATCAACAAGAATACTCTCTTCATATTATATGTATCATTAATTCAATTATTCACCGTCCTGTACGTGCTATCATATCCCCTACCTGATGATTGAAAGAAACATTCTGCATCAGGTCTTCAATATTCACATGCATACGATAACGCCAATAATGCTTGGGATTGGCAGGAATATTGATTCGTTCGGCATTCGCATCGGGCAATCGTAACTGCTCGTCCATTGCCATCCAGTCTTGTATTGACAGGATACACAACATCGAAGGACAAGCCAGATGACGTCCGATAATATCCTGTGCCATATATCCCGACAACGGATGGGGAGCATCACCCTCATAGCCAAGCGCTGTGTGGTAATATGCCTGCGTACGTTCATTATCCTCATCCCACCACTGTCGTAAGGTAGGCATATCATGAGAGGATATCGTACAGACGCTCCTATATGGATTGATCTCAATATGTCCGAAACGGGTGGAAGGATCCTTCGGCATGCTCTGTAACTCAAGAGAGAGGATACGCAGCTCATTCATCACCCAAGGCACACAATCGGGAACCATTCCTAAGTCTTCGGCACACACCAACATGCGAGTGGCATCGATGAGCCGTGGCATCTTCTTCATTGCCTCCTGGTACCAGAACTGGTTGTTGCGACGATAGAAATAGTCATTATACAACTTATTAAAGATGTACTTATCACTGTCGTACAACGACTCATAGATAAAGTCAGATTGCACGGCAATACGTGGATGGAAGCGCTCGGGATTCTTATGGTCTCTAACAAAGAGAACATCACTGATCAGGGCATACAAGCCGTCACGCAGATTCTCCAGCTCTGTGATTTGTGCCTTTGCTGCTTCCGGCAATAATGATGTATCAACCCTGACATTCTCAACAAGTCGGGCAAAATAAGCCTCTACCTTCCGCTGGGTATTGAATTCCTCCCGCATCCGATAACGTCCGTCATGAGTAGGCTCAAGGTACGTTTCTCTAACCATCTGGGCTTTCTCTCCGAACATCCGCTCAAGCACCCAATCCATGATAAACGGCTCCAGGAACAACTCGTCTTGGAAATGCAGTCCGTAACTCTCTATCTCCTCACGCGTCATCGACAATGCCGGTGAGAACTGTCCCAGCAGTCCGTGAACGGCATCGATAGGTATTTCCCAAATACGGAAGAAACCTAATACATGATCGATACGGTATGCATCGAAATAATGTGCCATATTGGAGAAGCGGCGCACCCACCACTGGCAGTCATCCTTCAGCATCTCATCCCAGTTATAGGTAGGGAAGCCCCAGTTCTGTCCGTTGACAGAGAAATCATCTGGCGGGGCTCCGGCCTGACCATTAAGGTTGAAGTAACGGGGTTCCATCCAGGCATCACAACCATGACGGTTCACACCGATAGGAATATCTCCTTTCAATACGACACCCTTCTGACGGGCATAGCGGTGAGCATCCTCCATCTGTGTGTGCAGGATATATTGCACGAAGTAATGGAAAGCGACATGCTGATAGGCCTTGGTACGTGAAGATGACAGAGCCTTACGGTCATCCTCATTCCACACGTTATGGTCGGGCCACTGGGTATAATCTGCCGTGGCATACTTATCACGCAGATAACTATACTGAGCATAAGGCACCAACCACTGCTGCGTCTCCTGGAAGAAAGCCTTAAAACCAGCACTCTTCATCATCTCCTTACCCTCCTGCATAAAAAGGATCTGCAGATAATCCGACTTTGCCTGGTTCACACGCTCATAATCAATCTGTGACAAAGCATTCAACTCCTTCCTCAAAGCCTCAAACTGTTTCCTTTGGGCCTCACTCTTAAGTGGCGGCAGGGCATTCAAGTCAGCATATTGCGGATGAAGTGCGAAGATACTGATACATGAATAAGGATAGGAGTCCGTCCAGGTATGTGTAAGAGTGGTATCGTTAATAGGCAAAATCTGTAACACCCGCTGACCGGTAGTGGATACCCAATCAATCATTTTCTTCAGATCGCCGAAATCGCCCACACCGAAACTGGTTCTGCTGCGCAGGGAGAAGACGGGTACCAACGTTCCTGCAAAACGTTCCAGCTCATGAGCAAAGATGGGTTGTGGCAACTCATAACTCAGACAGTCACCAGCTTGGAAATAAGGCAATGCCATCGTCCGGTTATCACCCTCTTCCCAGATAGGAGAAGCGTTATCCTTCAGGATGACGAACTTAAAGGCGATCACCGGATGTTGCAGATGGGTAACGTCAATGACAGCCATCCACTCATTTGGCTGATGCTCGCACATGGCTACAGCCTTGTCGAGATTCCAACAACCTAACGACAGATCATCTCCTGCCAACACCAGCCGTTCCCCATCGCCCAATTGCGGTGCACGCACCTTCAGACACATGAGGGCCGGTGCATTATCTATGGGCGGAAATGATGCTGCACTGTGTTTCGCCAGACAGTCTGTAAAGGCTGTGCTGTACAGATAGGTATCTTCGGGAATGTCTTTCCAGAAATCGAACACCTGATACTGATGAAGTTTCTTACCATCCATCTGCAGCCGGTGAGGAATCACATGCCACTCCTCGCGGTAGGTCGCCCCATTGCGATTTACCGTATAATAATATTCCACAACACGTATTCCGGCAAAGTCATCAGTAAGTTCATACATCCAATGACAGCCATCAACGGTTGACATATCAAATCTGGTGACGGGCTGCCGGTCCTTTGAATCAATCACATTCAAGACCAGAGATTCTCCAAACACGGTCCTATATTCAATATTAAATCGTACGTTCATAGGCTTTAAACAGATTATTTAAATATAGTTATGATTATTTGGTTGTAAAATTAATTATTATTCAAGGTATATTGTTCTCGAAACAAAAGAGATTAGCTGTTTTTATAACGCAAACGATTGCATAGAACCAACAAATAAGAAAAACAACCCGATAATAATCGGATATATGAATTGCAAGTACTGTTATTATAGAAGTATGAGTACGATTATTAAAAGGTATAGCAAAAATATATGTTTTGTGGTGACATCAACAACTGGCACTGTCTCTTCTTCCCTATCAATTTGTTACCCAGCCAATAACCGAGTTCTCCTGAAAGGACACCGATGCCACCTCCTGCTATGACATCCATCCAATGATGACGGTCACGCCGTACACGGTCAACAGAAACCAATGCTGCCAGGCTATAGCCGCTCACCGTTATCCAAGGTGAGAGATGGCCATACTCGTGACGAAGAATCGTGGCCCCGGCAAATGCGTAGGTAGCATGTCCCGAAGGAAATGAATAATGATCACTTCCGTCAGGACGTTCCTTATGCACCAGATGTTTGAGCGACCATGTCATCCCTGTCGCAATAAGATAGGAACCTCCTGCAGAAACAATCAAGTCTGTCCACGATGCCGACTGGCCTTGCACGCCACTGGCCTTCATGCCAATGACTGCAGCCATAGGCACATGCTGCAACACATCATCGACCGTCTCACTTTGACCCCACACTAAATGCGGGCAGGAAACCAGACAAACGACAAGCAGACAGCGATACCTTATAATATTAGGAGATTGGCATGTCATCCACCCTCTCATTTCTTGAAGTAGTCGTTGTACACCTTTATCACGAACACAATAAGACTACAACTGGTCGTGACAAGATTGGTCAGAAAGAGAGCCCAGAGAATATCAGGCTTATGGAGGAGCCCCTGCAGCATAAAGCAGAGTCCTCCTACAGCCATCATCAGGAACGTGGGAAAGGCTATACCATCGGTATTGCGTGTCCGAATAGTTTCGACTGCTTGAGGCAGATAGCCCAGAATCATCGTGATACTTGCCAACCAGCCGCAAATTTCAAAAACAATACTCTGTTCCATGATTTTCGGTTTACTTCCGTTTAATTACTCTTAATACGATACACACAGAAAGCACCGGCTATCAACAAACCACCTGCCACGATCATCATATTACTCTGCACACTACCCACCAAAGTGAGGATGAGTCCACCCACCAAAGCAGCAACGATCTGAGGAATACAGATGGTGCCATTAAAGAGTCCGAGGTAAGCACCCATATGACCATATCCCTGAAGGGCATTGGTCACGAAGGTAAACGGCATGGCAAGCATGGCTGCCCAGGCACAACCGATGAGTAAGAACGGGATGAACTGTGCGTACTGGTTGGCAAACAAAGGAACCGTAGCAAAACCGATTCCACCAAGCACAAGGCTCACGGCATAAGCAAACTTCCTGTTCTTAAACCGGGGGAGTACTACAGCCCACAACACACTACCGATAGCCTGTACGGCAAAGAGGATTCCCACCCAGTTGCCAGCTGTCTGATACGCCATCGAACTCGTAGCATCGGGTGAGGTCATGTCTACACCGAAGCAGACACGGGCAATAGCACCATTGGTATATGTCCACATATACATAAAGGCTGCCCAACAGAAGAACTGTACGAGTCCTACCTGCCAGAATTCTTTCGGAGCATTCTTCAAAAGAGTGAACCAATTGGCACTGTCATCCTCTTTGACCTCTTCTACGGGATTGTATTGCTGATACTCCTGAGGAGGCCATTCCTTCACCTTGACAGTGGTATAGATGACACACAGTATGAGTATGGCCGCACCAATATAGAAACTCCAGATCACCGAGTCAGGCACCACTCCCTTAGGAGCTTCATTTGCCAGTCCGATGGCCGTGAAGAAGAAGGGGAAGACAAATCCCACCACACTACCGGCATTACAAAGAAAACTCTGGATGGAATAAGCCAATCCTTTCTGCTTTTCATTAACCATGTCACCCACCAACATCTTAAACGGCTGCATAGCCATGTTGATACTGGTATCCAGAAACATCAAGGCTATCAGTCCGAAGATCATGGCAGCAGAGACAGTTAAGCCCAATGATCCGGCATTCGGAAGGAGACACATGACGAGAACGGCAGCGGCAGCTCCTACAAATAAATAAGGTATACGACGACCGAAACGACACCAGGTACGATCACTGAGGGTTCCGATAATCGGTTGTACCAAGATACCCATCAATGGAGGGAGTATCCAGAAATAACTAAGGTTGTGGGGGTCTGCTCCCAAGGTAGCAAAGATACGGGAGATATTCGCACTCTGCAAAGCGTACGCTATCTGTACGCCAAAGAATCCAAAACTCAGATTCCACAATTGCCAGAATCGTAAATTAGGTTTTTCCATTTGATGATATTGTTATTTTCTAAAAATATTATATAGTACCAATAGATAGAATAGATACAATAGCCCTTTTAATTATTAATTCTTAATTATTAACTATTAATTATTTAATTATTTATCCCTTTCCTCGTTGTTCCTCGCACCACTAATCGTGTGCGCACCACACGTTTCTCAACTTTCTCGATCGGCACACGACCTTCGACATGATCCAAGAGCACTTTCACAGCCTCCTCTCCTACTTGCTGTCCACGCTGTTCTACCGTGGTGAGCATCGGATCACAAGCTACGGCACTGATACCATTGGTATAACCACAGATGCTGATATCCTCAGGAACACGCAATCCCATCCGCTTGGCAGTATAGAGAATGCCGATAGCTGTATCATCATTGACGGCAAAGAAAGCATCAGGACGATTGTCGCTGGAGAGGATCTCCGGCGTGACCGTTTCTGCATCCGCACGCGTCTCACAGTGGACAACCAAACAGTCGGATTCCTTCATGCCATGTTTCAAAATGGCATCACGATATCCATTGTAACGATTTTTCATAATTTCCAAACCCCTCGTAGCACCATAGTAAGCCACACGTTTACATCCTGTTTCCAACAGATATGACACAGCCTTAAAGGCCCCCATATAATCATCCACCACTACCCTGCTGGTGTTGATACCTGTACAGATACGATCATAGAACACCAATTGTATCTGGGCATCCATCAACTTCTTGAAATGATCATAATTGACCGTGTCTTTTGCCTGTGAAACGATAACCCCACAGACACGGTGTTTCATAAAAGACTCACAGATGTTGCGTTCCCGCTCAAACTGCTCCATACTCTGAGCCACTATAATATGATAACCGTTCCTACTGGCCTCATCCTCAATACCTGACAAGATGGAAGAGAAATAATAATGGGTAATCTGCGGCAGGATGACACCGATCACTTTGGGTGTAGCAGTCTTACTACGCCTCAACGATTCTGCCAATACATTTGGTGAGAAATTACGCTCTTTAGCATAAGCCTTGATACGCTCCCGCTGCACTTCGCTGATACGCGGACTGTCTTTCAAAGCTCGTGACACAGTGGCAACCGACACACCAAGCTCTTTGGCAATATCTTTCATCGTAACGGGATTCCTTTCACTCATAGGCATGCAATCGTATGATGGCTTTCTGTTTACAAAAATATAAAAATGTATTATACCTTATTCTTTTAACGATAATAATAATGATTTATTACCAATGCAAACGTTTGCACAGTACCTTTATGCAATCGGTTGCACACCATATTATTATGATTTTTCCCAACAAAAAAGACAACGAACGCCTACAACGATTAATTTTGCATCGGTGAAATGGCTCTACCTGTATGGGAGCCACCATGAGAAAACAGTCTGAGATTAATTTGAAAACTCTAATTATTTCGTATACTAACTAAAACATTGTTAATGATGAAGCAGGTAAAATTCAAATTGCCTTTGAGAATCTTCACACTACTTTGTGGAATGATTCTCACAGCAAGCGCCTTTGCACAGCAGATAACTGTCAACGGCCATGTGAAGGATGCTACCGGAGAAGGCGTCATCGGTGCCACCGTCCGTATTGTCGGAGCTCAAGGAGGTACGATCACCGACTTTGACGGTAACTTTACATTAAAAGCGAATCAAGGCGACCAGATCTCCATCTCCTACATTGGATATGAAGAGGCTATCGTCGCTGCTGCACCCACCCTCAATGTTCTTTTGAAAGAGGATGTTGCACAATCCCTCAACGAGGTGGTTGTCATCGGTTATGGTGTGGCTAAGAAGAATGATTTGACCGGTTCTGTCACTGCTATGAAACCGGACGAGAAAAACCACGGTATGATTACCAGTGCACAGGATATGCTTTCTGGTAAGATTGCCGGTGTTAACGTCACCAGTGATGGTGGTACTCCTGGTGGTAGTTCAACCATCCGTATCCGTGGTGGTTCGTCACTGAACGCCTCTAACGACCCGTTGATCGTTATCGACGGACTAGCACTCGACCGTCAGGGTATCAAAGGAGCTCCCAATGCATTGTCGATGGTCAACCCGAACGATATCGAGTCTTTCACCGTCTTGAAAGATGCATCCGCAACCGCCATCTATGGTAGCCGTGGTTCAAACGGTGTCATCATCATCACCACCAAGAAAGGTCGCAAGGGTATGAAGCCACAGGTAAGCTACAACGGAAATGTATCTTATTCTATTAAGAAGAAGACTCTTGAGGTGCTTAATGCAGATGAATACCGTAGCTTTATCAAGTCGTACTATGGTGAGGACTCTAAAGCTGCTGCTCTGTTAGGTAATGCCGACACCGACTGGCAGGAGGAGATTTTCCATGCAGCTGTCAGTGCAGACCACAACATA
>JAEEZP010000205.1 GCA_016291915.1 Prevotella sp.
GCAATCTCGGGGTTAACAGCAAGAATCTCAGCTGCCTTAGCCTTTACAGCCTCGATAATCTCCTGAATCTTATTAGCGTCTTTTGCCTCGAAACTTTCTGTGAGCTTGGTGATCATCTCATCATAAGATGCATTGGCATCCTCCACGAGAGCGGCAGAGTCAACAACTACTTCGTTTTCAGGGGCAGCATCCTTTGCCTTGTTATTACAACTTGCGAATGAAATAACTACAGCTGCAAGAGCCAAAAATAATACTTTCTTCATGTTTAATAGAATTAAGTTAACAATTTTGTTTAATAAAACTCGGCCAAAGATAGATTATTTTATCGAATGTTGTTTTTTTCTTTGACAACATTTAACATAATAATAACCCTCCAAGACTGACTTGTTTATAACTGATACAGATCACTGGCCGCCATGAGCTCGACCTTTTTCTCGGAGAGTACACGCTCACAGGCTTCGAGGTCGGTGGGACGGATCACCACATGAGCCACATCACCATTGGCGAAGGAATACATGTATTCGATGAAGATGCCGTTGTCGGAAAGATGGCGTAACACCATGGCCAGCGAACCGGAGGTGTTCGGACATACGAAACCGATGACATCGGTGATCTTCACGGCGAAGTGCTTCTCTTTCAATACCTTGTATGCTTTTTCGGGATCAGAGACGATACAACGCAGGATACCGAAGTCGCTATTGTCGGCGATGCTCAATGCCGAGAGGTTCACGCCTGCCTCTCCCAAGGCCTCGGTCACCTCTGTCAGTCGGCCCGACTTATTCTCGAGAAATATCGATAATTGTTTTGCTTTCATATATTTAATCATTAAAGGTTCATTATAATTGTCTCTTGTCAATCACGCGCTTGGCCTTACCGGTAGAACGCTCGATGCCTCTGGGCTCCACAAGCTTCACCTTGAATCCCAGTCCGATGACACTCCGCAGTTCTCCTTCCAGCTTTCTCTGCAATCCCACCATCGTTGACATATCATCAGAGAAATAGTCCTCTTTCACCTCGACCTTCAGTTCTGAGGTATCAGTGTTGTTCACACGGTCAACGGTCAACAGGAAGTGGGGCTCGAACTCCTGTTGTTTCAGGATCACATCCTCTATCTGTGACGGGAAGACGTTCACGCCACGGATGATCAGCATATCGTCACAACGACCGAGGATACGGTCCATGCGTACGAGGGTACGTCCGCATTCACACTTCTCGTAATGCAAGGCGGTCAGGTCGTGCGTACGGTAACGTAACAGTGGCATACCTTCCTTGGTGAGGTGCGTGAAGGTCAGTTCTCCGAAAGTTCCTTCAGGCAATGGCTCGCCGGTGTTCGGATCCACGATCTCGGGATAGAAATAATCCTCATTGAGGTGTGTACCATGCTGACATTCACACTCATAACCGACACCCGGACCGGCAATCTCACTCAGTCCGTAGATATCATACGCCTTGATACCGAGGGTCTTCTCGAGTTTCTGGCGCATCTTCTCCGTCCAGGGCTCAGCTCCGAAAGCACCGATCTTCAGTTTAAACTCCTCACGTGGCCAGCCACTCTCTTGGATAGCTTCGCCGAGGAACATCGCGTATGAGGGGGTACAACAGAGGACGGTAGCCCCGAAGTCATGCATCAGGGTGATCTGCTTCTGGGTGTTACCTGATGAGATGGGGATCACCGAAGCCCCGATATTCGTTGCCCCGTCGTGGGCACCCAGTCCACCGGTGAACAGTCCGTAACCGTAGGATACCTGGAAGACATCCTCTTTCGTGGCCCCGTAGGCCGTAAGCGCACGGGAGATAGCCTCCGCCCACATCGACAGGTCCTTCCTTGTGTAAAGCACCACCACAGGCTTGCCGGTAGTGCCTGAGGAGGCATGGATACGTACTATCTGACTCATCGGGACGGCTGCCAATCCGAAAGGATAGTTGTCACGAAGGTCCAACTTATTCGTAAACGGCAGTTTTACGATGTCGTCAATACTCTTGATATCCCCGGGCTCCAGACCCATCTCCTGAAACTTCCTGCGGTAGAAGGGGGTGTTATGATAGACATACTCAGCCATCTTTACCAGACGGCGACTTTGGATCTCGCGAAGTTGTTCGCGATCCATACATTCAATACTCTGATTCCAAATCATTCTTACCTTATACTAATACTTTCTTAACTTGCAAATCTGAAAAACAGTCTTATTACTTGCATTTTTAATAAATCAGCTGCAAATATACAACAAGTTGTTGAATTATTAGGCGTATCTGTAATAATTTTTTGGAAAATCAAAAAAAATAATGGGGTTCACAACCTCTCATGCCTCAGCAACATGCCCCTCCCTCGTTCCCTCCCCATAGGCATGGGGCGGGATGTTCGGTTCGTATCGTAACTGCCTCTCTCGCTATCGCAACCAATATTGAGTAGATGAGGTACAAGTATACGAGTTATTTGCCTGTTAACCTGTAGGGGTAGGGTTTATCCCTACCCGGTAAACGGGCAGACATGAAGTCTGCCCCTACTAGTTGACAGCGAATTGTCGAGAAAGATGCGTTACGCTACGGACGCCTCGCCCTCGTCGGAATGCCCCTCCCTCGTTCCTTTGTTGTTTCACATCGAAGTTACTCTCGCTCGGCATAGCTCATGCGAGCATGACTCTGCACTCGCTTACTCGTAACTTTCCCCATAGGCATGGGGCGAGATGTCCGTTTCGTATCGTAACTGCCTCTCCCGCTATCGCAACCATTTTGGTTTAGGGTTTAGGGTCTAGAGTTTAGAGTTGGCAGGCGGAGCCTGCATTAAAAAATTACCGCGACCAAATCAGGGAGCGGTACCTTAATGAAAGAGCGACGAGAAGGAGCGGTTACATCCCTCTCCTGGAGAGGAGAGGGCGTGGGAGAGGTCGAGTCCCCTCCTTATGCAAGGAGGGGTTGGGGAGGTTGCGAAAAAAACTCTCTGCCAAACAGAGAGAAGAACATAAACCCTGCATTAAGACCGCCCCTTAACAAGGAGCTCTAAATCTCTCTCGGCAGAGAGAAGAACATATTGTTCCCGGAGATATGAAAAAACCCCTCCGAGGAGGGGTTGGGGAGTATGCTAATCTTTACTTAAACAGTTTCTGGGCCATCTGATAGAGACTGCGACGCCAGGTCAGGAACTCATGGGCTGTCCCCTCAGAGACATACCCTTCGGCATTGAAGCCCGCGGCTTTGAGATCCTCCACAGCCTTCATGACCCGATCGGGATTCTCCTTACTGCCACAACTGATGAAGATATAGTCCACCTGTTTCTTATCTTTTATCTCCTCAGGCGTATAGATGCCGCCGCTCAGAATACCATAGTGACCGAATACTTCCGGACGTGCTAAGGTGATGCTGTGTGTCTCCATACCACCCATCGATAATCCTGCCATGGCCCGGTTTTTCTTATCCGTCTTTGTCAGGAAATGACTGTCGATATAAGGTACCAGCTCATCGACCAACACTTTCTGGAAATCTTCCGCCACCTTCCCGCGGTCGAACGGTCTTCCGAACACCACATCGTTGGTCATGCCGTAGGTCATCACCACGATAAACGGCAAGGCCTTACCGTCGGCAATCAGATTGTCCATGATGATGTTTGCCTTACCCTGTACCGGCCAGGTGGTCTCGTTCTCACCCCATCCATGCTGCAGGTATAATACCGGATAACGCTGTTTCTTGTTCTTCCCATACCCTGCAGGCGTATAGACATAAGCTGGACGCAGCTGATCACCGTTGACCTTACTGGGGAAAAGGATCTTCTGAATATTCCCATGCTCGATGTCGGTACGCTCCGCATAGAAGGCATCATCGTGAGCAGGAACCTCTACACCGCCCATCCAGCGGGCACCGCCATAGTAGCTGTTCGTGCCCGGGTCGACCACTTGCATACCGTCGATCGACAGGGTGTAGTAGTGGAATCCCTCATCCTCGGGAATCAGGGTAGTACCCATCCATGCACCGTCTTTCTGTTTCTTTAATACCGTTCCTCCCATGCCGCCACCATGACCGGCTGAGGCGATGACATACCGTGCATCGGGAGCAACGACACGGAAACGCACATAACCCTGTGAGTTCACCTGTGGATACTGCTGACGGGGTTGACAGGTAGCCGACGGTTTGAAGTCTTCCTTGATCACGGCATTGTCGATGGCCGGGTTGAAATCACGAACCACCTTATACGCGTTCTTGGGTTTATACTCCTTGTCGAAGAGCAGGGGATAGTTGTTCACACCTACCCATGAGTCGGCATCCCCGAGATTCCAGAACGTCACACAGTCCACTTTGTCGGCATGCTTGCGGAGAATGCGGAAGAGCGATGCATACTGTGCCTCCTGCAACAGTTTCTTGTCGTTGCTGATCACAACATTTTGATTGCGGCTAAAACGCAACTGTCCTCCCATCTCGTTGTTCACACGAATGTCAAGTTCCGTGATATGGATATGATCCACGATCTCGGCATATTTCTTGAGGGCTGTCTCGAACTCTTCTTCAGAAGGCCCGTAGATGTTATAATGTCCCTGCATGCCGATACCGTCGATGGGTACGCCGGCGGCCTTCATCTCTTTCACCATTTTATAGATACGGTCGCACTTCAGCGGGTCGCACTCATTATAATCGTTATAGAAGAGCAATGCGTTGGGATCGGCCTCCCGGGCATATTCAAAAGCCTTGCGGATAAACTCGTCGTTGCCACAGATCTTATAAAACAAGGTCTCACGCAAGGGCTGGTCAGGTTCTCTGAACCGAGGACGGACATTACTGTCTTCTATCGCTTCGTTGAACACATCCCAGCAATAGATCACATCCTTATAACGGTTGACCACCGTCTGGATATGTTCCTTCATCCGGGCGAAGAGCACTTCCTTCTTCACCAGATTCTTCTTCTTGTCGTAGAACATCCAGTCGCACATCTGGTTGTGCCACATCAGGTTGTGTCCACGTAACTTGATACCGTTCTTCCGACAGAAATCAGCTATCCTGTCAGCCCGCTCCCATGTCCACTTTCCTTCTTCAGGATGTAGCAAGGCGGGCTTCATGTCGTTTTCAGCAGTGATACTGTTGAACTCCTTCTTCACCAGGTCACTTTGCAGTTGATCAGAGATATTACGCTGGTTGACAGCCACTCCAATCATGAAATAGTCTTTGTAAGCCTCTTTAAGACTTTTCGTGTCATTCTGGGCAAATGCACCAGAAAAGACAGCCGTGGCACAGAGTGCCGATAATAGAATTCTTTTCATAGGGACTCTCACTTGTTCATTTACTTTTGCAAAAATATAAAGAAAATTCAGAGTAGGATTATTCATGGGTAACAAAAATATTAGTTTTTGTTTCATTATCGTGAATCACCGGGAACACCTCGCTCTCCACGGGGGGAGAAGAAGGGTGAGGGGGTGTTTGGAATCACAGGAACGGTTCTTTGAACGGTTCCGTCAGGCGAGAATATTACCTGAATTTGATGTACAGAAAATTTGGATATTGGAAATCTTTGTATTATCTTTGCAAATATTACATGAATGTTGAAGAAAGAGAAAACGTAAAACAGATCAAAGAACCGTTCACAGTGATCCATGGATGATTTTTCTTTTCTTGATTTGCAGCACTAAGGTAAGTGAAAATCTGACATGGCAAGATCTTGGGCAACGTTTTGTTGCTCAGAAACATATAAACAAAGTTAAATAAACGTGCTGCGGAATTTAGGCAACTTAAGATGATCATGAAAAAGATTCTAACTTTCTTGCTTGGGGCAGTCCCCATGTTATGTTTCGCTGAAAAAGCAGCTGCTGATGCTAATGTTCCGGAATCAGTTCCGGGTTTGTTTGGTACCCTCTTACCCTATCTTCTTATTGTTTGCTTGGTGGCAGCAGCAATTGTGATGTGCTTTATGAAATGGTCGGAGAATACGGAGAAGATTGGTATCGTAGGCATACCGGTTTGTCTTGCTGCTGCAGCCATATTGGAGATCCTTGCTCTCTATTCTGTGGGAAACAAAGCTATTTGGTGGTGTAATCCTGACCGTTATGGTTTCTGGGGTGGTTTCTTCCGCTTCATTCCTCTGATGTTAGTGCTTATTGCACAGATATGTAGTATTTACACCTACCAGATGTTCTTGTCGAAAACTCATGCTATGTATGGTAAAGAGGTTTCTATCTCACTGAAACCGGCTGCCATAGCATTGGTTGTTGCTCTCCCGGCAGCTTTTGTTGTTGCTGCTATCCTGCAGTGGGGTCTTAAACTACCCAAATTCATCCAGGAGATAGGCTTGATGGTTACCCTGTTTGGTATTCTTTTCATTGGTTTGGGCAAATCCGCGAAGAGTAACATGGCACAATTTGGCTCTAAGTATGGGTTGATAATAACCCTCTTTGCCATTATCTATCTGTTGGGTGTCATTGCTGTTGTTTGGTTGCTGATAGTGGGCATTTTCCAGATGATTATCCAAGAAGCCATCTTGCTGATTCTGGCCTACTTCTTCCTGTTCAAGACAGGTATCCTGAATGGTTTAGTTGCTCCAAGAAGTAGCAATGACACTGTCTACATAGATGAAGAGGGAGGAGTGCATCAAACAATTTCGCAAAAAGCGAGTGCCAACAGAGCAATACACGAAAAGAAGGAATCGAAATAAGAAGGATCCACCCAATACCATTCAAAATGAAAAAGATTCTTATATTATTCTTACTGTTCGCCGGTGTGGAGATGCAGGCACAGACAAACAATGAGACCGTCAAAAAACTGGAGAACGCTATTAATAAGTTGGTGAACGGCAATAAACAGTCCACCGACAAGACTGCCACCATGAACAGGCCCGCAACTACCCAGCAGACAACAACACCGCAGGCAGCTACACCACAGGCAGCCTCCGCCGCTGACGTGCTGACCATCGACAACCTCGGTATCGGGGGCATCAAGCTCGGCATGAAGATGAACAGCGTGCCTAAGACGGTGCCCGGACTCTATGCCAAGTATTCGGAGACATCCATGGGGGAGAGTGGGATAGAGTATAATTGCTTGAATGCCCAGGGAGATATAGTCATGCAGATAGACGACGAGAACGAGGATGGAGTGGTGGATCGTCTCTATATCATGGTAAAAGGTGCAAAGATCGCCAATACCGGCATACAGATAGGCGTTCCTTTCTCAAAGGTTGTCAACACCCCCGGACTGAAGAAGACGAAGGATGAGTATGGTAATGAGCTCTATCTCTACAATAAGCGTTATGAGGTTCAGGAGGATATGGACCATATCGTTTATGCGATCCTGGTGAATTAGAGTTTTAATATGAGAAAAACCATCGTATTATTAATCATTCTCCTGCATGTCACTTTGGGCGGACATGCGCAGGACATCCTGACGACCTCCGGCTTAGGACCGGTGAAGATCGGTGAGACACTGAAAGACATTCCTGAAGCTTACTCCGGACTGTATGCCAGCAAGGGCATGGAACGCGACGAGACCGTGTTCTTTGATGAGAACAAACAAGAGGTGTTCCGCGTGATGGTCGGCGAAGACAGTCTGGTGAACCTCATCGTGGTCATCAGTCCTGCCATCCGCACACCGGAGGGCGCTCATGTGGGGATGACGAAACAGGAGGTGGAGCGTCTCAAAGACGCGACGTATATCAAGCCAGATCTTGAATCCGACTACCCTCGCGACAGTTATGAGCTGAATGGCATTTATCTGCTGATGGACTGGGAAGATCAGGGGATCGTCACCGAGATGACCGTTTCCAGTTTTGACGATGGGTTTGACGTGGCCATCAAGAAACAGAAGAAGGTGCACGACGGTCTGTTGAAATACTTTAAGTTGGCGCGTTTCTTTAAGGATCTCCTGAAATATCTCAATGAGATAGCTCAGTTGGAGTATGTCAAAAAGGCTTATTTCAACGATAACACACTCTTTGTGGAGATAGATGGCTTCGGGACGGTATCTTATTCGAAGTTTCCGGAACGTGATGCCGATAATAGTATCGACTGGGCACGTCTGCAGCAGGAACTCAACAGTATCGTGGGGCACAACCCCGACATGTTCAAACAGGATAATATCGTGATTGCGTCACAGGTGGTGAACGATCTGAGATTCAGGGACCAGCAGGAGTATCTGTTTAAATTCCTGCCGATAATGTTTGAGAAGAGTGGGGCAAAGGAGGTCTCAGTGGAGTCTCCTACCATGAAATTCTTCCTGAATGATATCTTCAACCATACCTTGGTATTCCTTGATACTCATGGGATATACAATGCTAACAAGAACCTGCATTGGCTGGCCACCTCCGATGTGATCACGAATCTTGATAGGGCGGCGAAGGAATACCGGGAGTTGATCAAGGCCGGGATGGTCTCTATCGGTTATGCGTGTACGGAGGAGCGTCAGGGAGGTCTGAAACTCTCAATTCCTTATTTCTACGTCTCCGAGAAACTGATCTATGAGGCACGTAACCAGTTCGCTTGGCGCAAGCCGGTCATCGTCTTCAACCTCGCCTGCAGTTCGATGGCCGGGAACGACAATCTTGGCGTGGCCTTCCGTAACAAAGGGGCTTATATGTATCTGGGATACGGAGCTCCCGAGAATGTAGGTGTTTACAGCGGTATGCAGTTTTTCGGTCGTCTTCTCTCCGGCATGTCAGTGGAGGGTGCCCTGAAGAGTCTGGATGAACGTGTGGTACATAATGTGTCGATGACTCCCGACAAGCAACCTGTTGATGCATGGCTGAAATGGTCGCCAGTGGAAGGCACGATAGCCTATAATAATATCAAGGACTATTATTATGTGAAGCCCGAGGTGCTGGAAGATCATGTCTTCATGTTCCAGAATATGCCTTTTGCCGATAACGAGGGGAAGATCATCAGACAAGAGGAGTATATCCTCCTGAGGTATTCGGGGAAGATGCCGTTGCACTGGGTGTCGTATCCGTCAAAAGACTATAATGGTAATAAGTTGGGGAAGATGCCAAACATCCCACTGATGTATGGTTTTGAGATCTGCGCGGATACGTTGTTCGAGCGTGATACCATCCGTATCATCGTGCCATTCAGGAAGAAGCTGGAGTATTTCTCGAACATCACGAAGGAGCGGGAACTGGAGGTGGAGTCAACCTATGAGCAGTCGATGGTGACGTTCACCATGAGGATGGTGAGACCCCTGGCGACGATCCCGTGGGATAGGATGAAGCAATGTTGTTATCTCCGCCCGGTGGTCTATGATCCTAAGACGAAGACGGTCAATGCCGGGTGGTGGCGGTGGTTGCGAAGAAAGAAGTAAAACTTTTTCACAACCTCTCTAACCGGTATTTAGTCCATAGTTCATAGTTGTAATTACTTCTCTCTGTCCCGCCAGAGAGAAGTAAGCAAGAGAGAGCTCGTTGCACGCTTCGAGTCAGAACAGATTACGATTCTGAAAAACTGTGCTGCGGGACTCGCTTCGCTCAGACAGGTCCTCGCACTGACTCCGTCACCGTTTTTCAATCATCGTA
>JAEEZP010000206.1 GCA_016291915.1 Prevotella sp.
AGTTGGTGGATGTGAACTGTAAGAATAAGTTTGAGGAGAATATCGCCAACAGTGACCTGCACATGCGCGTCAATACCAAGGGCTATTCAGCAGCCAGTTTTACGACATCCGCCATCGATACACTGATCCGTCGTGGTGAGG
The DNA here is from genome assembly GCA_016291915.1 of Prevotella sp. Classification (GTDB taxonomy): domain Bacteria; phylum Bacteroidota; class Bacteroidia; order Bacteroidales; family Bacteroidaceae; genus Prevotella. The sequence continues at coordinate 142 of JAEEZP010000206.1, forward strand.
AAGAGGCAATGCGTCATTGGGATGAGTTGATGGCGCTGAAGAAGGAGATCGGCATCGATGACTCCTTTACTCCGAGAAAACAGATACCGCCAAGACCTGCACAAGAGAAGTATAATACATACCAAGGAAGAAATCTCGTGGGAGGACTGGCTGTTCGCTTCGATACGGAGGAGCGTGTGGCTATGCAGGCGAATGTGCAGGTGCCACTGAAGACGAAGATGCCAACGAATGTTGAGGCGACGCTGCGACTGGGCAAACGTATCATGGGACGTTTGGATCTTTCGCAGTTCATGGAAAATAAGATGGATGAGAACACGATTCCGATGTTCATGGGGAGATTGTCGTATATCTATCGGAGAAATGAACTGAATATCTATGACCATGGAAAGAAAAACCATAATGTCACATACGACCAGCATACGGTTGACTTGGAGTTGCTGAACTTCAATGTCCGGCATTTCAACGTGGAGTTTGGCGCTATCTATGACTATTATGATTTCCGTTCGATATTGGTGGCTTACAATGTAGATAATCCTGGAGAAGACCTGGAGGATACACATTTCTACAGATATTACGCCCGTGTGAACTACAACTCAGAGGATAAGTGGAATTTCCCGACACGTGGTGCAAGGTTTCAGGCACGTTATGCTTATTACTCGGATAACCTCAGTGAAATAAAGGGACATGCGGGTATGAGTGCTGTCAGTGCGATGTGGCGAATGTCATTCCTCTTAGGACATAAACTGACCATTCAGCCTATGACCTATGGGCGTCTGCTCTTCGGTCCGCAACAACCTGTACCTTTGAGGAATATGATCGGTGGTGATTGGTTTGGTCATTATTCCTATCAGCAGATGCCCTTTGCGGGAGTAGGGTATATGGAGTTTACCAATTCGCACTTCATCGCCGCACAACTCCAGGCTCAGCAACAGTTGGGTAACAAACATTATATCTTGCTGAAGTTAGCAGCCGCACAGCATGCGGATAAGTTCAATAAGCTCCTGGACCAGAAAACAACCTTCGGTGTGCAGGGTGTCTATTGCTTCAACTCCCTTCTCGGACCTGTAGGAGCCGCACTAGGCTATAGTAACCTGACCAAGAGAGTAAACTTCTATGTAAACTTAGGATATGAATTCTAATCCACAGTGGGGACAATAAATAAGAAGGATCAGCGATAAACGCTGATCCTTACTTTTCCCAGTAACCCTGAAGGTGTCAGGCTGCTGTCTCCTGTCGCCAATGGATGTGTCTGACGGGTGAGATCCCCATTGCTCGCACCACTTGCCATCCCTACCAGACGGTTCCATAGATTATTGGCCACCTTTATCTCTAATCGGTTCTTTCCTTTTTTCAGATAAGACGTGATATCCAAAGACCACGGAGAGCACCATACGGTACCAGCATACTGTCCGTTGATGATCACTTCCGCAACAGAACCGACGGCATCAAAACTGATATGATAACGGTTCTTCTTATTGATACCATTCACCTTCAAGGTGTTTGTATATGACGCTGTCCCTGAGTAATAACGGATATTGGGCTTATTGCTTTTCGACCAGTCCGACAGTGTCTTCATGCGGATACGGGATGAAGGACCGCCAGCTGTCGGATCAAATGTCACTGTCCATGTTCCTTCAATGGTCTGTTCTTTTATCTTTTTATCGGTCCATAGCGGTGCTGTAGATGGGACATCACTGAAGATGATGAAGAATGACTGTCTAGGCAGCATACGGATATCCAGATTGTCGGGTAACTTATAACGCTCACCGGTCAGAGGATCCCATATTTCTCCATTGCGATGGGGCGTGCGGAAACGGAAGACTCCCTGTATGATCCGGTCACTGTGATTGTCGAGGAAATAGATATCTTCGTTGTCAGTGCGCCGGTGGATATAGTAGAGAGGAGCATTATCGGGTACCTCTATATCAGGATGGATACCTGCTTTTTCCAAAGCGTCTTTCAGATGTTGGCCGCTATGTGGGTCCCAGATAGCGACACCAGCCTGGCGAAAAGCCTCAACCTGACGCTGTGCCTCAGGTGTCAGCGTCTCATCGGGAGGCAATACCAGCATTTGATAACGGATACCCTCGGGTAAGACAATCTTTCCTTGTTCGGCTCTCATACGGTGTAACAGCACATCCGTGGTGAAAGCATCATAATCGTATCCTGTCGGGATGGCTGGCAGGAGATGTCCTAATATCCTTTTAGGTACATCATTACCCAGATACAGACAGAGATCATTCACGGGTTTCCCTTGTCGTAACATCCATGATGTGCGTGCTTGGTAGTCCCAGAAAGAACGGCTCATGGGCCATAACGTATTCAGACGGTTGAGAACATATTGTCGTCCATTAGCCGTGTTAAGCATCCTACCGCTCGGATCATCCTGGTAGGCAGAGGCACATACGACAAACTCATTAATACCGAAACAGTAAGCATAATCTGCCAATGACTTGATGTCTGCAAGTGTATGCCTGTAAGTAACATCTGTAAAAGCTTCGCCAGATGCGATAGCCTTGCCGTAAACATGTGCAGCACTGGAACAGTCTTTAATGTCATAGTTTCCTTCTGTCTGATAACCCCAGAACTCTCCCTGCGGCTTGTCAATCCATTTCTTTACTTCTATATTGTCTCCTGCCATACAGAGGGCACCACCAATAGCCTGGGCTGTGAGTGTCAGTCTCTCTTCATGGCATAACTGGGCTATCTCACCGTAATAATTAACTGTGATGAGATCGCTGATTGTCCTTCGTAGATCATAGAAGAACTGAGTGGCTTTGTCCGTAAGAAGACCACAAGCCATCGTGGGAAGGAACGGCTTCATGGCATATCCTCTACGGACATAGAATTGGTGTGGCATATCGTGTGTCCAGTTCTGAGTACCGGCTTCATGACTATCCATGCAGATGCCTTCAATGGAAGCACCATGTGCACGGATACTGTCGATGACGGGCTTGGTATATGACAGCCAATGCTGCCGTGCGCCATCCTTACTCAGCTTGTCACATTCCAGTCCGAGTGCTTCCGCACGTCCATGCTTGGTATGACCGCCGGTAGAGACTGCGACAATACGCATGATCAGCCATTTTCCTGCCGGTGCTCCTATCCAGTTGAGGGTTCCGTCAGCACTCATCTTCTCCGTGATATCGACGAAATGGCGGGTTGACATCATCTCCGACGGAGCATAATGCGGCGTAGCATCATCGGTGATGTATTCGGAGATCAGACTGGCTTTCTCCTCCCATCTGTCAACACAGGCACGGGCCGAGACGACAACCTCAGAGAGCTTGACCGGTTCTTTTACCGTTATGCGGAAATAACGGGCCGTGGTAGTGGGGAATGCCACAGTCTGTTGCTTGACACCACCAAGGTTCTGATATCTAGGGTGAAGGTTACATACTTGCTTATAGTGTATGCCGTCGTCGGATGCCTCGAGGACAGCAATGTCTGGCAGCTCCTTGAATCCGCAGCCATAGAAACGGGTAGGGTCGGGTTGTGCCAGAGGACGATGGGTAGGGGGCACCTGCATGGATGAGGTGCGTGCCTTCCCTTGTGCTGTTGCCGTATAAGTAATGCTCCGCGCAGTAAAAGGATGATGGAAATCGAAGATCAAGGCAGAGTCATCCTGTCCACTGACCGTAGCTCCTGAAAGACGTGAGTCACCCAGGAGCGACTCTTGATAGGGTATGGCAAACACCGCCACATCCTCATGCCAGTTGCCATGGCAGTAGGGCAGTGGCAGTTTCGCCTGTATACCTTGTCTGGGACCCGGTGAAGAGGCGATTATATCAGTCATCGTCAGCCGTTGCATGCTATGGTCGGGTGTAATCCATTTACCTCCGGCAACATACCCGTTGCCGACATTCGCTTCAAAACTCAGTCCTAACCGTTTTGCCTCTTGAGCGGCAAAGATAAGGTGATCCCACCATGCAGCGGAGAAAACCTTATCGGCATCTTCACCTTTACCATGTACCTGATCATAATAGACAACACCGCCGATACCTTGTTGCTTGAATGCTTCCAGATCAGCCGTGATACCTTCGTGGGAAGTCTTTGTCTCACCGAAGAACCACCAGAGTTTTGTCCGTGCGTAATCTGGAGGTGATTGGAACCAGATATGGAGTCTCTTTAATGCATCCTCTTTTTGAGTGGAAAAACTGTAGGGTAGGATGCTGGTTAGCAGAATGAGGGTGAGGAGTATTTTTTTCATTACAGGTAATACTTTTATTGTAATGGTGTTATGGCTTGGAAGAGATGGCTTCTATTTCTTTATTGTAAAATCAAAACATAAGCCTCCGTTCTTTCCGTTGTAAGCACTGATTTTTCCTCCGTGCAAAAGTACAGCATTCTTTACGATGGATAACCCCAGTCCGGTACCTCCCATCTCTCGGCTGCGTCCCTTGTCAACCCGGTAGAAACGCTCAAAGATACGTGATAAATGTTCTGAGGGAACGCCGGCTCCGTTGTCTGTGAAAGTAAAATGCCATTTTTCCGATTGTTGTTCTGCGGAAATATCAATAGTAGTGCCAGTGCCGGCATAGTTGATCGCATTATCCATCAGGTTACGGAAGATGCTGTACAACAATTGCCAATTGCCATTGACACATATATTTTGCGGCAGGTTATTATGACAGGTCATCTGCTTGTTGGCTAAGATGTTTTCCGATTCAAAGATAATATCGGTAACCAATGCCGATATGTCAACATTCTCTTTCTGCAGCAGGTGAGAAGCATAGTCCATCTTATTAAGCGTGGAGATGTCTTGCAACAGGGAGGAAAGCCGGCGAGCCTGAGCGTTGGTTCGTATGATAAACTGATGTTTCGTCTGCTCAGAGATGTCAGGGCTGTCGAGTATGGTGTCGGTATATCCGAGAATACTGGCAACAGGGGTCTTCAACTCATGGGCGATGTTCTGCGTCAGTTCGCGCCGCATCATATCCTGCTTCTCTTTCTGATCCCTGCTGATACGCTCATCCATACGACGGGCATAACCGTACAACAGCCATCCTAACCCAATCATGACGATGATGGAGAAAATCAGCAGATGCCAGTCGTTTGGTTCATTGAGCGGCATCTTGTTCTTTCGGTCAATGTCATCGAAGAGGATGAACGTGGCAACGTATGTGATGAATATCAACATCACACTGATCCACATCTTACGACCTTCCGTATTTCGTTTCATGTCACTAACAATACGTTAAACTCTTTGTTTACAGGGAGGGTAGGATAGGGGTTATTCAAAACAATAGCCAAATCCCTGACGGGCGACGATACACGAAGCAAATCGTCCCAGTTTCTTTCGCATGCGTGCCATATTCACATCTACAGTACGGTTGGTGACTATGACATCCTGAGGCCATACCTTCTCTAACAGTTGCTGACGCGAGAAAACCTGCCCGGCATTACTTACCAACATAAATAACAGGCCAAACTCCGTCCTTGTCAGTGACACATCTTCACCGTCTATCGTTACCGATTTCTGTTTCAGATTGATCGTCAGTCCTTTATAAGATATACACTCGGCATCGTCCGTTTGTTTTGTTGAGACTCTGTGAAGCACGGCCTTTACCCTGGCGATTACCTCACGTATGGAGAATGGCTTTGTGACATAATCATCAGCACCGAGATTAAATCCCGTGAGGGTATCTTCCTCCGTATCCTTGGCGGTCAGGAAGATAATGGGGATATTAGAGGTGCGTTTATCTGTCTTGATCAGTTTTGCCATTTCGAATCCTGAGATATCCGGTAACATCACATCAAGCAACAGAAGATCGTATTGTGTAAGGTCTTTCTTCATGGCTTCACTTGTGGAATAGGCCGTATCGGTCTCATAGCCTGCTGTAGTCAGGTTATACTGAAGAATCTCACACAAATCACGTTCGTCGTCAACGACTAATATTTTCTTTATATCCATATTGCAAAGATACGAATTATCATGTAATCAGACAAATTTATCGCTCTTTTTCAGAAATATTATCTTCGTTATGGACTCTGCGCAGACCTATCCCCAGCCTTGTAGGGGCAGACTTCATGTCTGCCCGTTTATCAGGTAGGGATAAACCCTACCCCTACTCACAAACTATTAACTCGTCAACTTGTCAACTCGTTTACTCGTTAACTATATCAAAAAATCCGTGCGACCCATATTGTGAGCCACACGGATTGATCTTCAAACAATCTATTAACTAAACCCTTTTATTTGATTTGGCTGACTGTCACATCACTGACTGAGATAGATCCGCCATAGTTGTTGATGCTCCAGCAGTTTTTCTGAATACCATAGATACGATTGGTATAGCATACATTATCATTGATATACATGACCATCACCGAGTTATCGGTAAAGATATCAATATGATAGGTGTTGTCTGATGGACGCTCAAACCAATAACCGTCGATACCGTCGATGAATCCTTTACCTTGAGGACCCTCCTGCTCGAAGTTCACCTTACGATGGTTCTCATCTTCCGGATTGACCACTACGGTGTAGTACTTCTCAGCGTCAGATCCACGAACGAATGAGATACCGAACTTATCCCAGTTGTTGGAAGTTTTGACAGTCATGGAGATATGGTTGTGCACACCCAGACGATTGAACAACGCATAGGCGTCGTTTCCTGAAAGGACACCGTTAGAATAGCCATTACTCTGCATAACCGTTACAGTCTGACTCTTATTATATTTAGCTGCCATGGCAGGCACCTCACCTAAGGTCAGCGTACCGTTGTCATGCTGGATGATTCTGTGACATACCAGCGCACCAGACCAGTTTGGCTCATTACCGTCACCACCACCGACATTGACATTCATCTCATCGATATTACCGCCTGAGCGGAAGGGGCACCACCCCCAGATATAACGGTCTGTACCATTGGAGGCCGTCTTTCCTGCATAGAAAGCACGACTGTCAAGGACACCCTCATGGCCATCCTGCGGCCAGGCAGGACTGCCGCCCAAACAAGCTTTCAGTCCTTCGTAGCTCGTGGCCATCATGTATTTCACCTTACGGCTCCACGACGTACGTACTGACTCACTATAAACCAGATACCAGTAATTGCCCATCTTGAAGATGTCGGGGCACTCCAACATACGGTCCCAGATCATAGGGAAACGGCCGGCGTGCTGCCAGGTCTTCATATCAGAAGAGGTAAACTCAGCATATACAGGATCTCCACCGTATGACGGCTTGGTAGCGATAACCATGTGATAAAGGCCATCCTCTGCCACAAATACCTGTGGGTCACGGAAGTCAACACTGGAATAACCGAAGTCCGGTCCGTTGAGCTGCCACAGATCATCCTTCGTCCAAGTCTTGAAGTCAGGAGAAGTGGCGCGCATCACAGCCTCAGTGTATTTGCAACGAGGATTATGTCCTGTGTAATAAATATAGTAGAGACCGTCTTTCTCATTGTAATAGCAGCAGCCTGTACCTAAAGCGGCATCCTGCTGATAATCATTCGTTCCTACAGGCAGGATTTCCCCCAGCGACTCGTAGTTACAACCATCTGAAGTCTGGACAGCCCAGATGGGGTGATAACGGAAAGCCTGATTGTTGGTGTACTCCTGGAGGTAGAGCACCCGGAAAGCACCAGCCTTCTGATCATAGAATGGCATGGGGTCGCCTACTCGTCCGATAGCAGGTTTATAATAAGTAGAGAATCCTGCCTCGTCAGTAGGTATGAAACGCTCGGTAGTGCTGCCCCAATCCTTGTCAGGATCGCCTACGATGTCATCATCAGAGCATGCCGTTGTTATGGTCGTGCAGAAGAGTGCGCAAACCATCACATACATATATTTTTTCATAATAGCCATATTGATATTCATATTTTATTAACGATATAACTGTTACCTTATTCGCCACCCAGGTAATGGAAGGCATTAAGCATGATACCACCCATGTTATCGTGGTAGTTTGAAGAGTATGATGTGGGTGAATTCCAGTCGAAGAGACCAGAGCCGAAGCAGATGATACCACCCTTACCATATTGACCGTTATAAGCCTTCAGCTCCCATGAAGAGACACTGTTGTCGCCGCCGAGCGCACGACCACCGGTCTTTGCCTCAAAGGCATCCTTACCACCTTCGTAGGTACCCCAGAAACCATATTGTGACGTGGTGTTACAGATGGTATAGCCTTTGTCGAGTGTATAGACAGCATTCTCAGGAGCACCCGGATAAGTCTTCAGTCCTTTCCATAATGGGTGAGCAGGATCGTATGCGAAGAAGTGCCATGGATCATCGCCCATGAGATCGGAGCCTTCGCCGCCACCGCCACCCCATACATTGTTGGGATAAGCATCCTCAGGCATAGCACCCAAAGCAATAGCATAGTTGACAGCAGAACGACCTAATACGAACGCACCACCTTGCTGCCAGAACTCTCTCATGCGTGGCAGTGCAGCCATAGCACCGGCCTCAGCATCAGCAAATCCGTTGTAAGTACCGTAAGAAGGACAATGACGATGGAAGAAGATCAGACGGCAACGCTCAAGTGAGATATTGCCACTGGCCACGTCGCTCCATGAAGCATAGGCAGCACCGGAGATATTACCGGTAAGCCACTTGGCTGCAGCCTTCTCCTCATCGTTCAGCATCTCTACGTTCTCAGCCTCACCAACGAAGAGTGCAACAGGGTTCTCTATCTTCGTAACATACACCGTATAAGTGTTGGTGGCTGTGTTGTCGGTCAGGGTAAGCAGGAAAGGCTCGGTGAAGTTTCCTTTTGTACCACTGGCAGGACTGCAGACTGCATCCTCGCTACACTCAACCTCGAAAGTGGCGTTAGCCAGATCAATGCCACTGTTAGCCATAACCGATACCGTTACCGTTTTTTCCTCTTGGTTGATAGCACCTTTGACACCCTCTAAGAGGAAGAGTGACAGGATAGCTTCATCATTACGGACAGACACCTGATAGTCCATCACCAAATCACCATTGGTAATATGCAAGGTCTTGTCAGCATCCAGATTGATATGGTCGCCCACTTTAATATTAGTAGTAGCACCTTCAGACACTTTCAATCCTGTTACCTGCATATCGCTCTTCCTGTCAAAGTTAACAGGAACCTTTACTTTCACCAGTCGTTTCTCGGTATTGATGGTAGCTACGTATTCATTATTGAGTACGAACTCCTCTACCAGACAGGCACCACTGACATCAATGCTACCCGTATTGTCATCATTGCAGGCAGTAAGACCCACGCAAGCAGCGCAGCACAGAAGACCTGCATAGAATATATTCTTTATCTTGGTAATCATAATTCTTATTATTAACTATTCATTCATCACTTACTTACCAGTTACCGCAGTTCTGCTGATAATGACCGTTGGAAGCAGCCACTTGCTCGTAGGGTATAGGAACATACTCGTTCTTATTGGCTGTGAACGAAGAACCACTGAGGAAGTTCATGGTACGGCTCTCGTCAGTGTAATATTTGTTGATGACAGTAGCGGCATCACCCCAGCGTACGAGGTCGAAGAAACGTTCAGACTCCATCGCCAGTTCCAGACGACGTTCCATCTTAACGATCTTGAGTGTCTCCTCCTTAGAGTAAGAACCGTTGTACTTACCGACAGCATAGCGTACTCCATATTTATTAGGATAGCCTGCTACGATACTGTTGGTCATCATACCGGCAGCACGGGTGCGCACCTGATTAACCAAGGCGATAGCCTCACTGCTATGTCCGAGTTGAGCCTGTGCCTCAGCACGCATCAGAAGCACATCTGCATAACGGAACACGATACGGTTCATGGAAGAAGCCCACTGGTTGTCACAGTCGAAAAGATAGGTGTTCGTCAGGGCGGGGTCAACGTTCTGCTTCAGAGATACGAAGTAGCCGTAAGTACCACCACCGCGGCTCCAGGTATTTGTCTCAGCCATCATATAGTCGGTATTGAACATATAAGGAGTACCGGGCACACCTACAGTCACGAAGAGTCTCGGATCAACAGTCTGGTTAGAGCCTACCTTATAGTCAACAGATGCGAAGGTGTCGAGCAGTGGCAGTCCATCGGCATTGGTGCGATAGGCATTCACAAGATTATGTGACGGCTTGTAGAAGTCATTTCCTGAGTCGTGCACCTTAGGAATACAAGGTACGATCAGACGATTGGAGAAGTTGAGGTTACCATAGACAGTACCGTCGTTCTTTGAATACTGGATAGCCCAAAGACTCTCCTTACCGTTTTCATACTGCTCTTCCGGACGGAAGTTGTTATGCAGGTCGCTCTCCAGTCCGTAGCCGGCAGAGGTATAGATAGACAGTGTGGTATAGTCAAGCACCTTCTGGAGATCAGCCTCATTGATGCTTGTCACCTGGTTGCTGTTGGCATCATCCTGACGATATGCCTTATAGAGATAAACCTTTGCGAGGAAGGCAGCGCAGGCAGCCTTTGTGGGACGACCTTTGTCAGTCTGGGTAGCAGGTAGGACTGCATATGCTTCCTCCAGATCATTGATAATCTGCTGCCAACCCTCATCATTGGTATATTCTGTGTTAGAGAGGTTATTATAATCCTCTTCCTCCATGTTGGGTTTGTTCACAAAAGGAATCTTCTTGAAGAGGCGCTTCAGCTGGAAATGTCCATAAGCGCGAAGGAATTTCATTTCTGCCGTACGCTGTTGAATGATAGCATTCTCTTGATCAGCTGACTGGAGGACATCCAATGACAGTGATACACGTGACAGATAGTTATACATCCTTGTCCAGATAGAAGAGAAAGGCCAGTCGGTAGTCTGTACACCAACACCCATCTCGAGTCGATGGAATGGTTCGCCGTCAGAGAAGTCGGAACCGCCTACATAAGCATCGTCTGAACGGGTATCATAGTTCCAGAGTGAGAACGATGCGTTCATATCCTCGATAGACAGAAGACCGGCATAGGCAGAGATAAGGAGATTGTCAATATATTTAGGATCCTTCACCTCGTCTTGGGTCAGTGTGGCCTGCGGCACCTGCTCATCGAGGAAGTCGCTGCAGGACGTGAAGCCACAGATTACGCTGATTGCGCAGATGATAGATAATATCTTGGTATTCATATTGATGTCGTATTTAGAATGAAACATTTAAGCCGAAAGTCACATTAAGAGGAATAGGATAGTTGAATCCCGGGTTTTCTGGATCTGCTCCAGAGAACTTGCTGCTCTTGATAGTCACCAGGTTCTGGGCTGAGAGATAGAGACGGATACGATCGATCTTCAACTTGTCTGTGAAGTTCTTTGGCACATTGTAACCCAGCTGTATAGTACGCAGCTTGATATATGAGCCGTTTTCAATATAATAGGATGATACACGACCTTCATTGTTGGTATCTGAAGATGTCAGTGCAGGAATATTACTATCCATATTCAGTGGGCTCCATGCATCGAGGGCACGCACACCCTTGTTCAGGTAAGGAACGTTGATATTAGAGTTTGCCCAGAAGTCAGTCTGTGATTTATAACCACGGCAATCTACATCCACACCTTGTACACCCTGCCAGAACATGGTGAAATCCCAATCCTTATACTGCAGATACACATTAAGACCCCATGTAAAATCGGGTGTCGGATCATAGATCCATGTCTGGTCAGCTTCGGTGATACGACCGTCATGGTTCAGGTCCATATAACGGATACGACCCAGTCCGGCGCCTTCCTGTATAGCATGGTTGTCGATCTCCTCCTGACTTTTGAAGATACCGTCAGCCACATAACCTACCTGTGAACCCATAGCATGACCTACGACACTCTCAACGCCATTACCTCCGAAGGTACCCTTAGCGGCAACGGTCTCCGGCAGTTTGGTGATCTCATTGGTATAGCTGCTGATATTTCCGTTGATATCCCATGAGAAGCCTGACTCCAGCTTATGACGATAACCTACGCTGAGCTCCCATCCTACATTCTTCATCTCACCGGCATTGATCCACTTGGAAGCACCTTCTCCCATGGCTGCGATACCGTCCATAGGCAGAAGAATATCACTTGTCAACTTGTGGAACCAGTCGAGACTACCATATACCTCATTGCGGAGCATGGCGAAGTCGATACCGATATTATGCTGTGTCGTTGTCTCCCACTTGATATCATCATTACCACGCTGAGAACGAACATAGCCGTTTGCCAACGCATAACCGCCGTTAGAACCGCTGATATCATAAGAAGAACCTGCCTGACCACTGCCCCACAGACCGGTAGAGACAACCGACTGATAGAGGGTATAACGTGCGGTATTAGAGATTTCCTGATTACCTGTCTGTCCCCAGGAATAGCGTAACTTCATATCATCGAGCCAACCACTGGTTGATTGCATGAACTTCTCTTGTGAGATACGCCAACCTGCTGACACTGATGGGAAAGTACCGTACTGATTGTTAGAACCGAAACGGCTTGAACCGTCGCGACGTACTGTAAGACTGGCCATATACCTGTCAGCATAGGTGTAGTTCACCTTACCGAAGTAAGATACCAGAGAGAATCCGTCACCTGAACCTTCTGCCAACTGACGGCCAGAACCTGCTGACGGCCACATATAGTCGGTATTGAGGATAGCCAACTCGTAACGCTTGGCACTGTTCCACTTGTAATCCTGACGGTTGATCTCGACACCTAACATGGCATCACCACGGTGATTACCCTTTTCAAAATTATAAGTTGCAATAGCATTCCACATCCAGCGCATCCAGTGCTCCTGCTTGCTTTCTACGGCAGAATCGGTACGTTTCATCTTACCATTGGCAATTGGATAAGTGAAGAAACGCTGCTCCTTCTGCGAATAGTCCATACCTAAGGTGGTACGTATCATAAAGTTCTTAAACGGAGTGATGCTGAGATGAACATCTCCGAAGGAACGCCACATGGTGTATTCATTATCCTTGGTGTTATACAACAAACTCAGCGGATTCTCACGCTCAGAGTAAGCACCGAGAGCCTGGGCGAACTCGCCATTCTCTGCATAGATAGGGAAGTTGGGGTTGAACTCCAATGCATTCTCCAGGATACCACCGGGAGCATCCACACCCTTTGTGCGGTTCAACGTGAAGTTCTCACCGATGGTCACCATACCGTCGAACAGCTTATAGTCGCTGTTGGCACGACCGGAGAGACGGTTGAACTGACTTTCCTTGATAGTACCGAGGTTGTTGTAGTAACCGATAGAGAAGAATGAGCTACCCTTCTCTGAGCCGTTGCTGACAGAGACATTGTACTGCTGTACAACACCAGTACGGGTAATCTCATTAAACCAGTCGGTATCTCCTGCACGTACAGAGGCGTTCTCATCCAGGAACATATTCATGGTCATACCGTTAAGGATAGGATTACCGGCACGGTCATAGCTCCAATCGAAGTTGTAGCCAAGGGTATTGTTGTTCGGGTTGATACCATCGTTGACAGATGCCTGCCAGTAGGCGCGTCCCCATTCGCTGGCATTCATCGTCTCAATCTTATTGGTATAGAGTGAAGCAGCCACGCTGGCATCGAAGTTCACCTTTACCACACCGTCCTTTCCCTTCTTTGTGGTGATGATAATCACACCGTTGGCAGCACGGCTACCATAGATACTGGCTGAGGCAGCATCCTTCAGGACTTGGATAGACTCGATGTCATTACCGTTCAGTTCATGCATACCAGCCTTGGTAGGCACACCGTCGATAATATAAAGCGGGTCGTTGTCGTTCAGGGTACCGATACCACGGATACGTACAGTGGCTGCACCTGAGGGATTACCATCTGCCTGAATGTTCATACCTGGTACACGTCCTTGCAGAGCCTTCATCGGGTTGTTCTCATTTTGCTTTGCCAACTCATTGACACTGACTACTGACACGGCACCTGTCAAATCGGCTTTACGCTGGGTGGTATAACCGGTAACAACCACTTCCTCCAATGCCATCGCATCGTCTTGCATCGTTATTACCATACCATCTTGGGCAACCACCTCCTGTGTCAGGAAGCCGATGTAAGAGACAACCAAAGTCTTGCCTGCCTCTACCTTCAATTTAAAGTTTCCATCGAAATCAGTCACTGTACCGTTCGATGTTCCCTTTTCCATTACCGTAGCACCGATCACGGTCTCACCGGTCGGATCAAGCACGGTACCGCTAATCTCCGATTGCGCGTACATTATTGTACCCACCAAAAGGAGTCCGAAACTGAGTAACACTCTTTTTAGTTGTTCCATTGTTGTTTTTTAAAAGGGTTTATAAACACATAATTTTAAATTCTGCTGTAAAATTACACCCCTTTATATACATTATTGTTTCAAAAAACGTTCATTGGCTGTTAAATATGTTTCATGTAACATTTCGTGGGCAGAAAGTGCTTGGTGTTTATCAAAAGATATGGATAGAGTGACAATGTTTCACTCTGTTCTCAGTTCAGTTGGATACTTTCCGAACTGTTTCTTAAAACAATTGGAGAAATAACTCGGGGTATGAAAACCTACCTCGTAAGCTATTTCATTGATGCTTTTCGTAGTCGTATTTAAAAGCGTGTAGCCACGCTGCAGTCGCATCTCTCTCAGTAGTTCTACGGGAGAAATACCTGTCAATGCTTTCACCTTTCTATATAACTGTACGCGGCTCATGCCAAGCTCATTTCCCAGGTCATCCATTTTCAAATCTGGATTCGACATATTCTTCTGGAATGCTTCCTTCAGCGTGTCGGCAAAGAGCTTGTCTTGTGTGCTCAGCTGAGGCTGTGCCTCTTCCTGTTTACCGTCAGCCAGATGATGTAACTGCTGGCGGTTCTTCAAAAGATTATAGATTCTCGCTGTGAGCAGATCGGCATTAAAGGGTTTCGTAAGGTATGCATCGGCACCCCGTTCATAACCTTCCATCTGCTGGGCATCCCCACTACGGGCTGTGAGGAGGATGACAGGGATGTGTGAGGTGATGGAATCTTCTTTGATCTTCTGGCAGAACTGCAGACCGTCCATGACGGGCATCATCACATCACTGATGATGATATCCGGCACACACTCTCTGGCCAGTTTTAGTCCGCCTTGTCCGTCAGCAGCATCAATCACATAGAACTTATCAGCGAGTATCGTCCGCAGGTATCGGCGCATATCCTCATTGTCATCGACAATCAGTACGGACGACAGCTCGTTGGTGTCTTCTTGTTTAAAGAGTGCCAACCGATTTTCCTGCAACGCCTCTGTATAGTCAGCCTGTGCCAATGCGGAGTGAGCAGTGTTATCATCCACCAACGGTTGTGTCATACCCATCTTAAAGTTCAATACATCGGAGATAATGGTCTCCAGTTGTGCCACATTTCTGCTGATGATCTCCATCAGTTCTTGCTGGTCGGGCTTCAATGCATATTTCTCCTGGAATTGTTTTACCGGTCCGGCTACTAATGTCAGCGGTGTCCGTAGTTGGTGTCTGGCATTGGTATAGAAGGCGGTCTGTTCTTTGTTGATGGACTGTATCTGTCTGTTGATTCTACGCATCTGTCGTACCGCGCGCCAAGTGAGGAACAGGGCTAAGATAAGAAGGAGGATCGCACATACCGTCGCGATAATCACTTTTTGTTGGTTGTTGTAAAGCCCGAAGTAGTCTTCTAGTTTGTCTTCAATGGTTATCAGGTCACGGTTCTGTGACATCATCTCGTTGCTGGTGGCGTTGATAATTTCTACGTTCTCGGGCGTCACCAACATTCCTTTCAGGGCATTATCCCGTTCATAAGTCTTTCCCGTCAGAATATCCAGAGCCAGACGAACGACCTGTTCTCCGTGTGTGGGATAGACATAGGTTCCTATTTGATGCCCTAAGCGGGTATATTCCAAACCCTCATTGGGCATACCGTCGATACCAAGGATCTTAATCTTATCCTTCATGTTTTTCTCCACGAGTGCTTTATAGACACCCGTGGCCATACCGTCATTATGTGTGAAGATAATAGACGGATAGTTGTCAGCAGTAATATGATTCTTCGTAATCCTGTATGCTTCTTCAGATGTCCAGTCACCCTTCTCGGAGATATATACCAGTTCATCATGTCCTTTCAAGGCATCGGCAAAGCCCTGGTGCCGCTCCTGTGCAGGGGTGGTACTCATGGCAGCTGTTATCTCCAAGACGATGGGCTTATGAGGGGTGGACGGTTGTTTCTGCAACACATCTATGGCATAACATCCCATGGTATATCCTGCCTCTACGTTGTTACCTCCGATAAAAGCGGTATAATCATCGGTGGCAGCCTTACGGTCGAAGAAAATAACGGGGATCCCTTTTTGCCGCACACGTTGGATTGCTTCCGTGAGAGGTGCTGCCTCGTTGGGTGCGACCACCAATAAGTCGATACCTGTGTTTGCCAGACTGTCTATCTGATGTATCTGTAACTCTGTATCGTCATGTGAGTTAGTGATGATCACCTTCACATCCTGTTCGTAGAGGTGTTGTGCCGCCAGCATCTCTTGATTGGCTTTGTTACGCCAATGACCTTCGGAGCATTGTGATACGCCGATCTTATATGTCTTGGGGTTGTTAGCACAGCTGATGAAGATGACTAACAATGATAATATCCAGATTCTTGTCTTAAGCATCCTTTTTCTTACAAAGATAGTGTTTTTTTTCTTTCAACCGAACAAAAGAACGGTTAATTTCAACAATATTTACTTTTGTTCATAATTCATCCATTCCTTACGCTCTGTCTCCGACATCTTCTCGATGGCATAACGCAGCATCGTGCGCGGCATCTCATGGACATGCTGACGGAGAAACTCACGTAGCAGATCCATGGATACGCGTTTACCCATTTCGCGTAGCATCCAGCCGACAGCCTTATGCATCAGGTCATGTGGATGGTGGAGATGCATCTCCGCATAGCGGAGACACCATGACGGATCCCCTTGCTGTGAAGTCTTCCACGTGCAGACCATGCTGATCCGTTTGTGCCAGAGACTCTCACTCTGAGCCAGGCCGTCCAGCACTTCCCGCTTATAGTCGTCAGTGCCGTTGCCAAGCCTCGTAGGGAGGAGCAGCCAATGTCCTAATATCTTTGGTGCCGACAGGTCCACCAGATCCCAGTTGTTAGCTTGCGTGGCGTATTGCAGATACATCGTCACGATATCATCGCGTTTCCTGACGGCGTCGGCATCCTTCTGAAACCGCTTCGTGGCCAGTCGCTCAAATTGATTCACAAGTATGAGAAAACCGCAGAGTCTCACCTCATGCCATTCCGACAGTAGTAATAATGGTATTTCATCGAGGGGTGTATCTTTCGCAGCCTTTACCACCTCACGTGTCTGAGGCACTTTCAGTCCTAGGAACCTGTCGCCATACCCATACTCTCCAGGTCCTGTCTTGAAAAACCGCATCAGCACCTCTCGCTGCTTCTCATCCTGCAGCGATTCCATATATTCTGTTATTTCTCTTGCTGTATTCATATCCGCCTACAAATATATAAAAAGAATACGAAAAGAGGGTATAGTTACAATAGCTTTTTTGGCTTTACTCCACCTGAAAACACGATAAATATTTTATAATCAATAAAATACGGTAATTCAATCCCCACCTAAAGCCCACCTATAGTCCACTAAAATTGAAAATGGATAATTGAAAATGGAAAATTAGCTCATTAACTTCATCCCTATTTCTATGTGTCCTGTTACTAAATGCGCTGAGAAATAGTACCCTTTTCCAGACTAATTTGTACTGGATTAGTCGAGTATTGATACTTAAAAGTCAACTAATCAGTACCCAATTAGTGGAGTATTAGTACCTAAAAGTCGGAGAAAAGGGTATTACAGACCGGGCCTGTAGTACCCTTTTCTCATCGAAATAAGTACTATTAGTCTC
This sequence comes from Prevotella sp., assembly GCA_016291915.1. GTDB lineage: Bacteria > Bacteroidota > Bacteroidia > Bacteroidales > Bacteroidaceae > Prevotella. The sequence continues at coordinate 17,925 of JAEEZP010000206.1, forward strand.
ACATCATTTGTAGGGGTAGGGTTTATCCCTACCCGAAAATAGGCAGGCCAAAACCAGTAGGGGATCAGGTGGGGTTTAGTAGAGGTTTAGGTGGGGTATTCTTTTCTGTATCACATTGATTAGTAAATAGTTAAGCTGATTTTAGTGGACTATGCCCACAAACGAGAACTTTTTGTCAACTAATTCAGTACACTTCGCTTCACCCCAACCTATGTTCAGATGCTCTTTGCCATTTCCCGATTGTCTCACGCTCTTTTGGTCTATCAGTCTTCTGTTTGTGTGGTTCAGTGGATCATTTAGGCAATAATATAGCAGTTGGCATATGAAGCCGAAAGCGTCATATGCCAACTGCTATATCATCGCTTTTTATTTGGCTGTGGCATACAGACCAATGCAGTTGCCGATGAAGCCACCGGAGCGGTTGGTGCTGAGGTTGACGGCATCGACACCGGCAGCAATGGTTTTCCATTCACCATCCTCACGATAGAAGAATGAGTAGTAACGACCGTCACCCTCTATCTTCAGTTGCAACTTCCCATCAGACTTCAGGAAGGCAGAGCCGATGAGTACTTTTACTCTTTCTGCACGCTCCAGTATGACAGCAGGTTTTCCATCGAGCAGTGTCTTGCCAAAAACAAAATTATGTTGTTCGTTCTGAAGCAGAACCATTCCGGCAACATCTTTGTCTGACCGTGGGGTGAAAGATACCTCTGTCTCAGCCTGGAAGGTGGTGTGCTGCTGTCGGCAGAATACAGCCGACAAGGGCAGCAGCTGACTGATATCGGCTGTTGAGGGTGTAATTGTGAGTCCACCCTGTCCCCATTTGTAACGGTTCATCTCAGGATTACGCAGGAAAATCCAACGCTTATTGAGTTGCGGCGTGTCGAATCTGTCGGTGTATGAGAAATTACCGGTGAGTAGGGTAGTGCCGGCAGTGGAACTCTGGTTCGTGAGGAGTCCGGTCTTGTTGACCACTGTTGGCAATGGCTTTCCTTTTTCCAGTATCTCTGGCCATCCGTCTTTCCATGTGACGGGCAGCATGTAAGTGTCACGCCCTGTATTGTAGAACGGTCCGTCATAGGCACGGCAACCGAGGAATACGGACCACCACCTACCTTCCTTATCCTGCACCAGGTCGGCATGCCCCGTGCTGGTCACGATATCGGGTCGTTTCGGATCGACACCTGTACGCTGGGTCAGTATGGGGTTGTTTGGACACTCTTCCCATGAGGCGGGATCCATGATGTCTGACTTCAGCGGTGCGCGGAAGATCACCTCACTGTGCCAGTCGCCTGTTCCGCCTTCAGCACACATGAGATAGTAATATTTGCCTATTCTGTACAGATGCGGTCCCTCGATCCATATCGGACGTGCCTCCACATGTGTACCACCACGCACGATCTGACGGTAAGTGCCTACGATGCTGTCGCCTTTCGTGTCGAAGCGGAAGATACGTATCGCCCGTTGTCCCTCGTAATCGGCACCGCCATCCACGGGTCCGTTGTGCACGATATATCCCTGTCCGTCTTTGTCGAAGAAGAATGACGGGTCAATGCCGTCGATCTGTGGTAGACGGATAGGATCACTCCATCCCTGATGCGGATCCTTGGTCTTAACGAAAAAGTTACCCATGCGCATACTGGTGGTAATCATGTAGTATGTCTTATTCTTCGGGTTGTATTTAATGTCCGGGGCGAAGATTCCTCTTGAAACGCCCTGCCCGTCAAGTGGCAGTTGCGAGGGTCGGTCGAGCACATGACCGATCTGCTGCCAGTTTACCAGATCTTCACTTTCGAAGATGGGTACGCCGGGAAAAAAGGAGAAGGATGAGTTCACCAAATAGAATTTGTCGCCGACCCTGCAGAACGACGGGTCTGGATAGAATCCGGCGAGAATAGGGTTAAGATACTGGTTGGCAGGATCATATTGCTTGTTAAAACGAGTGTCGTTACCCGTATATTTGAAATAAGCAAAGGTCGCCTCCTGTGCGGAAACCATCAACGAAACGCCGGCAATCATCGATGCTAATAAGATTTTTTTCATAACTATATATTATTTGATTTCTTTCATATGATTATTTGAACTGTTGTTCATGGTATTTGTATGTTGACAGTCAGTCTTTTTAAATCTTCCGGACGTGAGCTGTTGCCATAGAGAATCTCATAATCACCACCCTTGAAGCGTATGGTGTTCGTAGCGGTGTCAAAAAACTCAAACGACTGCGGTGTGAGGCTCAGCTCTGCCGTCGTTGATTGGCCGGCCTTCACATCAACACGACGGAAGGCACGGAGGGACTTCAGAGGTCCTTCCTTGTCGGACAGATCACGTATATATACCTGCACCACTTCGGTCCCGTCACGTTTGCCTGTGTTGTGGACAGGTACAGCGAGCACATAGTTACCTGCCTGACCACTCAGTTTAGCCTCTCCCACCTGGAACTGTGTATAACTCTGTCCGTATCCGAACGCGAACAGTGGGTCATCGAAATAACGGTAGGTACGGCCTTTCATGGAGTAGTCTTCATAGTCAGGCAGTTGTTCAGAGGATTTATAAAAGGTGACAGGCAGCTTGCCGCTGGGGTTGCAGTCGCCGAATAACACCTCGGCAATGGCTTGTCCTCCCTCTTGTCCGGCATACCATGTCTGCACAATGGCATCACAGCTTTCTGTCTCAGGCAGCAAGGCTATCGCCGAGCCGGAGCAGCATACGAAGATGACGGTCTTGCCGGCGGCTTTCAGTGCTCGCAGGAATTCCCGCTGTACCCGTGGCAGCTCGATGTGTGTACGGTCACCGCCACGGAAACCGTCGATGTTGACTGGCATCTCCTCTCCTTCAAGGGCTGCCGATATACCGCCCACGAAAACAACTTTATCGATACCCTCTAACTGTCGGATGACAGCATCGTAATCAATGGGTAGCTCACGTGCTACATTGATTTTCAGGTTTGCTCCCCATGTCTTTACAAACTGGAAACGTACTTCAATCTGGTATTGCTGACCGCGTTCCGCCTGGATGGCTGTGCGGGTAGGAGTGGTGCGCCAGGTATGCATCCTCACTTTCCGCTCACCGTTGATATATACTTCAAAATGGCCGCAGCCTTCTACGTTTACCACATACTCACCACTTTCCGTGGGGGTGAACACAGTCTCATATTTGGCTGAGAAATCTTCTACGGGTACTCCTGGGGCAAAAACATGCATGCCGGCAGTCGTTACAGCCAATGGTGTGGTATATTGCTGTGTACAAATAGCCTTTCCTTGCATCTCGGTGTTGTTCCAGAAAGTTCCGCGCAATCCTCGTTTGCCGCCGACAGAACATTGTGTCGCCAATAGACAGTCCATGATACGGTCGTAGGTCAGGTCACAACCAGGTAGATATTTGAGTTTTTTCTGTTTGCTCCTGATACCGTCGAGGATGGTGACCGTATGGTTGGGGGTGCCGTTGTAGTTGCCCCACATCAGCGGCTCATTGTCAGCATTGGGTCCGATGACGGCAATGCGCTCCTTGTTTTTCTTCAGGGGCAGCACCTGATGATTGTTCTGTAGTAAGACGATGGTCTGCCGCGCCATATCGAGTGCTATCTGCCGATGTTCCTTACAGTCCATGATGGAGTAGGGTATCTTCGACCACTCCACAAGTTCCGGAGCATCCATCTCGCCCAGGTCAAAACGTCCTTCCAAAAGGCGCAGCACATGTTTATCGACTTCTTCCTCACTGATGAGTCCACGACGTACTGCTTCAGGAATACTCTTGTAAGCATAGCCGTAACCACATTCCACATCGGTACCAGCAAGGGTGGCTTTTGCCGAGGCATGGACAGCATCTGACGAGCTCTTATGGCTGTTGTAGAAATCTGACACAGCACCGCAGTCGCTCACTACCAGGTACTGAAAACCCCATTCATCACGAAGGATCTGTTGCAGCAGCCGTTGTGAGCCACAACAGGGATCATCATCCAAACGCTGATAGGCACACATCACCTCACGCACCTTTGCCTCTTGTACCAGCGTTTTGAAAGCTGGCATGTATGTCTCCCACATGTCACGTGCAGAGACATTGGTGAGATTGACTGTATGACGTGTATATTCCGGACCGCTGTGAACAGCGTAATGTTTGGCACAGGCCCACAGTTTACGGTATTTGGATGACTCAGGACCCTGTAAGCCACGGACCACTTGTGTACCCATCACAGAAGTGAGATAAGGATCCTCGCCGTATGTCTCTTGCCCACGTCCCCAACGTGGGTCACGGAAAATGTTGACGTTGGGCGTCCATACAGACAGACTATGAAATTTCTCATCTTCACCCCCATTCATCATCCGGTGATGATACTGCGCACGAAACTCCGTACTGGTAGCATCAAACACCTTATATAATAAGTCGGGATTCCAAGATGCAGCCATTGCTACCGGTTCGGGAAATACTGTGACGTTCCCCATATTGGCTGCACCGTGTAATGCTTCACTCCACCAAAAGAATTTCTTGATGCCCAACCGGGGGATGGCAGGACTCTCGTCTAGCATCAACATGGCCTTCTCTTCCAGCGTAAGTCGTGAACATAAGTCACGGGCACGTTCCTTAGCGCTCAGATTAGGATCCTGAAAAGGCATCTTCTGCGCATTTACACCCAAGGAAAAGGCTGTAATCGTAAGGAATAATATTATCTTTTTCATATCGAGAATGTCGTAAATCAATGACAAAGATACGACCAAAAACGAATTCTTTTTTTTTTTCTCGTAACAAGTTCTATCGGTTTTGTAACAAGTGCGTCTCCACATGTTTTTTCTATCGGAAAGACGATTTCCCGACACACTTTTCAGCGAGGACCTGTCCACAAGTGTCAGCGTAAGTCGTCAAACATCTTGTTCTTTTCGATGGTCCATCCTTTACGTTTAGACAGTCCACAGTCATCGCCTTTAAACATCCGGCCGGCCTTTTGATCATTTTTCAACTGCCAGTTGAGCCATTCCAAGGCCACAACAGCAAACTCCCCACCATGTGGCTGGGCATAAGTGCCGCCATGTCCGACAGGATAATTTACCACACATGCAGGAACATGGTTGATCAGATGGAAATCGTCCATACCGTTTTCGTAAGCGATATCACGCTCACCACCCAATATATAGATTACCGGGGAGTGTATCTCATTCAACTTACTTTTGGGAGGCATGGGCATGCCGCCGACGGCACTGGCGGCATTCGATGCTTTGAAGAGTCCGCTGTTGCATATCATCAGCGAACTTATCCTGGGATCGGCACAGTTGAAGAGCGCTTGCAAACCACCGCATGACATTCCTGCCACACAGATATGTTTCAGGTCTAACCGATGATAATAAGGTGAACGTTTTTTCTTGTTTTGCGTAAAGACCCAGTCGATAGCTTCTATCTGTTGCTGGGTAGTGGACATCGGTCCGACGTATCGCTCATCATCTTCCGGCATATAGCCTGTGGCAATAACCAGATAACCATGTGAGGCTATCTCGTTGAGAAACTTATAATGCTCGAAAGGAGAATTTGCACAAGCACCGTTGCCCCATACCAGAACAGGCAAAGGATTCCTGGCATTGAATTTCTTCAAGTCTGCAGGTACAAAGATCGTGTGAGCGGGTAACCCGTCATCCTCTTTCATCACCGCTTTATATGCGCCGGTACCACCATTCTCTACAATACGTTCTTTTTTGGCAGCGACATCAGTCATCAGCATCTCATCATCGCTGACAGGTAGATTATCACTGACATCACTTTGTGCACCAGTACGTCCATCTGGGTTGTTTGACGTATGAACGGCCCATAACATCACAGCACTGCAAAGGGCTGCGCCAAGTAAACATATTCTTTTTACCATCATAAGGAAATCTATTTTCAAGATATTCGTACAAAACTTACTTGCGGAACAATTTCGGGATGAACTGTCTTAATCCCCGACGCCATGTCAGCCACTCATGATGAGTGCCGGGTGAGACATAGAAATCGGTCTTAATGCCTGCATCCTGCAGGTTCTTCACCAAAGCCTCGGTACCGAAATTCTCCTCACTGCCACAACTGAGGAACAAAGTATGTATCTTACGGTTGAACTCATCCGGGCGTGTGAAGATGCCATTGTAGGCTGTTTTCAGGTCAAGTCCGAAGATAGCACCACTGAAGGCGCCCATCCAGGCAAAAGTATCGATGTTGTCAAGCACAAGATCAAAAGTCTGGTGCCCGCCCCATGACAGTCCTGCCATGGCACGATGATCACGGTCGGTGTATGTACGGAAATTACTGTCAATGAAGGGTATGAGGTCATGCATCATCACTTGATAGAACGAGGCACCATACTGGCTGAATCCCTGACGGTTGCTGCCACCCCGGAAAGGAGCCTTGATGTCACCGCTCTCCATGACGACTATCATCGGTACGGCCTCGCCGCTGGCAATAAGATTATCCATGATGTGCTGCATGTGGCCCTGACGGCTCCATCCTGTCTCGTCCTCACCCATACCGTGCTGCAGGTAAAGTACAGGATAGCGTTTTTTGCCTTTCTCGTACGATGCCGGTGTATAAACCATGGCATGACGCCACTCATTGGTAGATTGGGCGTAATAGGTGACACTGCGTACCTGTCCGTGTGCCACTCCTTGCTGTGGACGATAGTAATCACCTTCCGGCCCCTCG
>JAEEZP010000207.1 GCA_016291915.1 Prevotella sp.
TCACCTCAAGCTATTATGACGGCGTGAATTTCGCCCGACTGATCAACGACCAACAGAAGGGATGGTTCTCTTTCGGCTATTGTGATGATGTGGTGCCCCCCACAACGACATGGTCTACCTATAACATCGTGACGGGTCCAAAGGAGATTTCTCCCTATCAGGCTACTTGGCATTTCTGGTTCCAGGAGCAGTGGGATGAATGGGAAAACTGGTTGTTGAAGCAACTGGGAGTCAGGAAGTAGTTTAGAGTGTAGAGTGCAGAGTTTAGAGTGTGGAGTTTAGAGACATTAAATATTAGGAGTTTTGAAAAAGATATTTTTATTTGCCTTTGCAGCGATGATGATTACTGCTTGTGCCACGAAGAAGGATGCCAATGATGGAAAGACCATTGCTAATCAGTTGGAGGAGCGTCTTGCCTCTTTGCAACAGAAAGGATATATGGCTGGTCATCAGGATGATCCCTTCTATGGTGTAACCTGGGAATGGGAATATGGTAGGAGTGATGTGAAGGATATTACCGGTGATTATCCCGCAGTGATGGGATTCGATCTTGGCGGCATCGAGAAGGGTGATGAGAAAAACCTCGACAGTGTGCCGTTTATGCGTATCCGTGAACAACTGTTGGCTCATGTGGCACGTGGAGGTATCGTAACACTGAGTTGGCATCCCCGTAACCCGCTTACCAGCGGCAATGCCTGGGATGTCAGTGATACCACTGTTGTGAGAAGTATTCTGCCCAATGGAGAGAAGCACGAATTGTTCCAGACATGGATGAAAAGGGTTGCCGACTTCATCGAAACATTGAAAACAGACGAGGGCGTGCGGGTGCCGATTATTTTCCGTCCTTGGCATGAGAACAACGGTTCTTGGTTTTGGTGGGGACAGAAATTATGTTCTGATGAGGAATTCCACGGATTATGGAACATGCTGCAGGATTATATGAATGAGCGAGGATTCAGCAACCTGCTCTGGAGTTATTCGCCCAACCTTGACGGACAGTGGACAACAGAACGTTTCTTAGCACGTTATCCCGGCGACGACCGTGTGACACTCATCGGCGAGGACGCTTACCAGTGGGGTACAGAGGAGGAGTTCCGAAGTGGTGTGACTGCCGATCTGGATTTCCTCAGTGCATTTGCCAAGGAACATGGCAAACTGTTGGCCATGACGGAGTGCGGCTATAAGAACATGCCGGAAGCCGACTGGTGGACAAGGGTGCTGAAACCGTTGATGGATAAATACCCCATCTGCTATTTCCTTTTGTGGAGAAATTATAAGAAGGAGTATTTCGGTCCGTCACCCAGTTTGCCCTGCGGTGAAGACTACAAGAAACTGTACGAAGCAGAAAACACATTATTCTTGAACGATATAAAATAAGTATATGGACGATTTTGCAAAAAGAGTAAATTTGCTGCATGAGCATCATGAGCAGCTGCTATGTCGCAAAAACAACCCCATCGAATGGGGAAACGGAATCTATGAGAAGTATATGTATCCCATTCTCACTGCCGAGCATACACCTTTGGAGTGGAGGTACGACTTCAATGAGCACGACAATCCATACCTGATGCAACGCATCATGATGAATGCCACGCTCAACAGTGGAGCACTGAAGTGGAACGGTAAGTATGTGCTGGTGGTACGTGTTGAGGGCGCCGACCGCAAATCGTTCTTTGCCGTGGCAGAGAGTCCTAACGGTATCGACAACTTCCGTTTTTGGAAAGAACCGATCACGATGCCTGATACGGATGATCCTGCCACCAATATTTATGATATGCGAATAACGCAACATGAAGATGGATGGATCTATGGGGTGTTCTGTGCAGAGCGCCATGATCCCTCTCAGCCACATAACCTCAGTGCGGCAACCGCCACAGCAGCCATCGCTCGTACGAAGGACCTCATAAACTGGGAGCGTTTGCCAGACCTGAAGGCAAAGAGTCAGCAACGTAATGTGGTGCTCCATCCGGAGTTTGTGGATGGAAAGTATGCTTTCTATACCCGTCCGCAAGATGGATTCATCGACACAGGAAGCGGCGGTGGTATCGGTTGGGCGCTTGTCGACGACATCACGCATGCCGAGATCAAGGAAGAGAAAATCATCAATGCCCGTTACTATCACACCATCTGTGAGGTGAAGAACGGTGAGGGACCGCATCCCATCAAGACACCAAAGGGATGGCTCCATCTGGCACATGGCGTACGAGGCACTGCCGATGGACTGCGCTATGTATTATATATGTATATGACATCGCTGGAGGATCCTACCAAGGTTATCGCACAACCGGGCGGTTACTTCCTGGTGCCGGAAGGTGATGAATACTTAGGTGATGTGATGAACGTAGCCTTTGCTAACGGTTGGATTGCCGATGAGGATGGTAAGGTGTTTATCTACTATGCCTCTGCTGATACCCGTATGCATGTGGCTACCTCTACCATCGATAAACTGGTGGACTATTGCATGAATACTCCAGAGGACGGTCTGACGACAACGGCTTCTGTGGAGACCATCAAAAAGTTAATTAAAAAGAATACACTATAATGGCTACTTTAAAAGAAAAATTCGGCTATGCACTTGGTGATGCCGCAGCAGGAGGTATCACATGGAAGATTATGTCTATCGCCTTCCCCCTCTTCTTCACCAATGTCTTCGGCCTTACCTTTGCTGATGCGGCAACCCTGATGCTTATCGCACGTATGTTCGACGTGGTGACAGACCCCCTGATGGGAGCACTGGCAGACCGCACTCAGAGTCGATGGGGAACCTACAGACCCTGGCTTATCTTCGGAGCAGTGCCTTTAGGACTGATCTTCGCGCTGCTTCTTTATACGCCCGACTTCGGACCTGTGGGCAAACGGATATGGGCATACTCCCTCTATCTGTTGATGATGGCGACATATACAGCAGTGAATGTGCCGTACGGTTCACTATTAGGTGTGATGACCGATGATGACAATGAGAAGAACCAGTTCTCCTCTTTCCGTATGGTGGGAGCCTATGCCATGGGTTTCATCACCCTGTTGTCATTCCCTTACCTGCAGAAGTTTGTGGGAGGAACCGAGCAGCATCAGTATGCCGTGCTTGGAGCCTTCTTCGGAATATTAGCCACCTTAGGCACCTTGGCTTGCGGACTGTTGACCAAAGAGCGCCTCAAACCGGTAAGAGCAGAGAAATTCTCATTCAAGCCCTTTGCAGACCTCTTCCGTAACAAACCATGGATTATCCTGACACTCATCGGTGTATGTACGAATTTCTTCAATGGTTTCCGTTACGCGGTGGCCGGTTATCTGTTTGAGTATTGTCTCAAGGGAGATGTGACCATCAGCGGATTCATCATCAACTATACCGTGTTCATGACCTTCGGAGAACTCACCTGTATGATCTTTGGCGGTCTGTCACCGAAGTTTACAGAGTGGATCGGATCGAAGCGTAAGGCTTTTATGGCGGCTGCCCTTATCTGTGTGGTATTCTCCGTAGGCTTCTTCTTCGTTCCTATGGATCCCGCATATATATGGGTGATGGTATTGCTGGTCATTCTTACCTCTATCGGAATCGGAATCTTCTCCCCCCTGCTGTGGTCTATGTATGCCGACGTGGCTGACTATGCTACGGAGAAGAACGGAACATCATCGACAGGTCTTATCTTCTCTTCAGGAACTATGGCACAGAAGTTTGGTACTGCCATCAGTGGTTCGCTCGTGGCTTTGTTCCTCGGATTGGCAGGAGCACGTATGTTGACCGATGAGATGGGTAATACCAGTGTGGATCCCGCATCGATCACCGACTCTGTGCTCTCGATGGTATGGAATCTCTTCTCTCTCTTCCCCGCTATCATTGCTGCGTTGATTATTGTGCTAACTTATTTCTATCCGATAAAGAAATGATAGGGAATCAGAAAAGAGACTCTCATATAGTAGCAACCATGAAAATGGAGATGCAGGATGTGTTGGAAAACAACATCCTGCGTTTCTGGCTTGATAAGATGCAGGATGATGAGAACGGCGGCTTCTACGGTCAGATGACCGGACGTGGACAACTCATCAAGGAGGCTGACAAGGGGGCTATCCTTAATGCAAGGATTCTCTGGTCGTTCTCGGCTGCCTACCGTGTATTGGGTAAAAAGGAGTATCTGGAGGCTGCTACACGGGCTAAAGAATACTTCATCAGTCATTTTATCGACCATGAATATGGTGGTGTCTTCTGGAGTCTTGACTATAAGGGACAACCTAAAGATACGAAGAAACAGTTCTATGCTATTGGTTTTGCCATCTACGGACTCAGTGAGTATGCGCGTGCTACGGGTGATCATGAAGCACTTGACTATGCAATACAACTCTATGAGAACATAGAGGAGCATGCCTTGGATCACGTTTATAATGGTTATATAGAGGCATGTACCCGTGAGTGGGGCGTGATGGAGGATATGCGTCTGTCGGACCTTGATGCCAACTACCCTAAGTCGCAGAATACGCATCTGCATATCATTGAGCCTTACACCAACCTCTACCGGTGTATGAGAGAGTTCCAGGCTGCCCAGTCGTGTAATTATGTTCCTGCTATCGGCGCTGTCCTTCCCGTTGCCATTACCGTTCAACCGGAAACGTTTGCCAGGGTAGAGGCTTCGTTGCGTAATCTGATCCATATCTTCACCGATCATATCCTTAATCCCGCTACTCATCATCTTGACCTTTTCTTCGAGATGGACTGGACACGAGGTGCCGGACATCTGGAGAGTTACGGACATGACATCGAGTGTTCTTGGCTGATGCATGAGGCAGCACTTGTCTTAGGCGACAAGGATATATTAAATAAGGTGGAGCCTATCGTGCGTGAGGTGGCAAAAGCCTCTGAGAAAGGACTGACCCCTGATGGCTCAATGATCCATGAGGCCAATCTGGATGCAGGAACCGTTGATGACGACCTGCACTGGTGGGTACAGGCAGAGAACGTTGTGGGATGGATGAACATCTATCAGTATTTCGGCGATGAGGATGCCTTGCAGAAGGCTCTTCATGGTTGGGAATACATCAAACAGAACCTGATAGACAAAGAGAATGGCGAATGGTATTGGAGTCGTCATAAGGACGGTTCACTGAATCTGGACGACGACCATGCCGGATTCTGGAAATGTCCGTATCATAACAGTCGTATGTGTATGGAGATCTTAGAGAGATTTGTTTAATTATTTATTACCTTATTATATATGTATAGGAAAACATTGATGATGGGAGTGATGCTGCTCCTCGGTTATATGACAACTTATGCATGGCAGGGTGAAGTGGTTGTCGAGACCCCCAATACCCAACTGCTGCTTACGGCTCATGAAGGTAGTGACCTGCGACAGTCATACTATGGCGACAAGAGCGCGACCATCCAACAGTTGCGTGATGCCGGCAGTGATCTGAACGTCCATGCCTTGCCAGCCTTCGGTACTGTCGATGCCGTTCATGTGCCGGCATTTCAGGTGCAGCACGCAGATGGTGACCTGAACGTAGAACTGACGGTTACCGGTTATGAGGTGAAGGATGAGGCTCGTGCCAAACTACACATCTTCACCATGAAGGATAAACTGATGCCTGTAACCGTGAAGGTGTATTATAAGGCATACAAGAACGTGGATGTCATTGAGACATGGACGGAGATCGTCCACCAGGAGAAAAAGGCTATTACCTTGAAGCGTTTTGATTCCGGACATCTTACCCTGCGACAGGGTGATGTATGGATCACACACTTGCATGGTAACTGGGCAGCAGAGGCCGAGCCAACCATGGAGCCGCTGACATTGGGCATGAAGACGATACGTAACAGTGACGGTGCGCGTAATTCGCATCTGGATGCACCGGAGATCATGCTGTCGCTTGATGGTAAACCGCAGGAACAGACAGGACGTACCATCGGACTGGCTCTCTGTTGGAGTGGTAACTTCGAACTGCGTGTCAATACACTCAGTCATAAGGAACATCATGTCTATGCAGGCATAGACCCACTGTCATCGGAATATGTGCTCGAACCGAAAAAGGTGTTCGAGACTCCGCATCTGGCCTTGGCCTATAGTCATGATGGTATGGGTGGTGTGAGTCGTATCTTCCACAATTGGGCACGTAAAGAGGGAATGCTGCACAGAGGAATGAAGACCGGTGATATCCTGCTCAACTCCTGGGAGGGTATCTATCTGGACATCACGGAAGAGAAGATCATCAAGATGATGGATGATATCGCTGCTTTCGGTGGTGAGTTGTTCGTGATGGATGACGGATGGTTTGGTGACAAATATCCTCGTAAGAAAGATGACTCTTCTTTAGGCGACTGGGTGGTAGACAAGAGTAAACTGCCCAATGGCATCAAGGCACTTACCGATGCTGCCCGTCAACGGAAAATAAAGTTCGGCATCTGGATAGAACCAGAGATGACCAACACCACCAGTGAACTGTATGAGCAGCATCCCGACTGGGTGTTGCAGACAAAGGGAAGACAACTGAAGTTGGGTCGTGGAGGTACACAGATCGTACTCGATATGGCTAATCCCAAGGTGCAGGACTTTGTCTTCAAGGTTGTTGATGACCTGATGACACAATATCCCGAGATATCCTATATCAAGTGGGATGCCAATGCCAGTATACAGAACTATGGTTCGCTGTATCTCCCAAAGTCTAAACAGAATAACCTTTCCATCGACTATCATCGCGGTCTTATCAAGACCCTGAAGCGTATTCGGGAGAAATATCCTGACCTCGTTATTCAGGACTGTGCCTCGGGAGGTGGACGTGCCAACTACGGACTGCTGCCCTACTTCGATGAGTTCTGGGTAAGTGACAATACAGATGCCCTTCAACGGGTGTATATACAATATGGTACCAGTTTGTTCTTCCCAGCCAATGCCATGGCACAGCATATCAACCATGTGCCATATTGGAATACGGGTGGACGTGTCATTCCTGTAAAGTTCCGTTGTGATGTGGCCATGAGCGGTCGGTTAGGCATCGAACTGCAACCTAAGGATATGACAGACGAGGAGCGTCAGCAGTGTACGACATGCTTTGCCGACTACAAGCGTCTGCGCCCCATTGTCCAGACGGGTAATCTCTATCGTCTTATCTCTCCTTATGAGAACAAGGGAGTATCGAGTCTGATGTATGTTGATGATCCCAAGGATCAGGCCGTGCTGTTTGTGTATAAGATAGTCAACTACTGTGATCAGCCCCTGCCCCGACTTCGTCTTGCAGGACTCAACCCTGAGAAGACCTATACGCTTCATGAGCGGAATATCAGGGTCAATCAAAAGGCTTGTTCCCTTGATGGGAAACAGTTTACCGGTCGGTTCTTGATGGATGTTGGTATAGAAATCCCTCTTTGGGAGGATTATGCATCACGTGTTTTTGAAATAAAATAGCAATTTATCAAAAAAGTGTCAGTAATTAATAGATAAATGTAATTGTGATATTAAATTAATCACTAATTTTACCCCGTGAAAATAACTATTACCAAGAAACTATAATATTAATCAATAATTCTAACAAAAAGACCCTATGAATTTAAATTGCAGTAAAACAACAATGCTTGCGCTTATAGGCTCAGTAATGTTACTGGGCTATTCGCCGCAGGTTCTTGCTGCAGGTGGGGTGGGGAAGAACCCGCTAACCACAGAGGTTCAGAAAGAAAAGAAAATCACAGGTGTTGTCAGCGATGTCATGGGACCGGTTATCGGTGCTAGTGTAGTGGTGAAAGGAACGTCGAATGGTGTTGCCACCGACTTTGACGGAA
>JAEEZP010000208.1 GCA_016291915.1 Prevotella sp.
CGACAAGTGGCGCCAGATGATTGCCGACGAGAAACCTGCCTGGCCACAGTACGTGATGAACGATGCGGAGAGCGAGAAATTCTCTGCCGACTTCAACATCCAGTTCATTCCCCGTTTCATCATCATCAATGCCGATGGAACGATCCAGGATGCGGATGCCCCTCGGCCCTCTGACAAGAATATTATCCAAACACTTGATGAGATCATCAAGAAGAACGCTTTTTAAATCAACTTATTATCATTTTCTTTCATGAAGAAACAACTATTCATTCTGGCGGCAGCACTCATGACAGCTGCCGCTTCTTATGCACAACAGTTTACTGTTAAGGCATCTATTCCTGGCATACCTGCTGGGTGTGAGGTGAGATTGCTGGCAAAAGCAGGTAATAATAAAGAACTTGCCAAGGGCCTTACTACCGATGGCGGTTTTGAGCTACAAGGTACTATCGACAAACCAACGCTGGTAGGTCTTCGTATCAATGATAAACCTCAGTATGGTGTGGATGAGAGGCCACAGGATCGGGGCGCATCGTTCATCCTTACAGAAGGCACTACTACCATCCAGGCGGAAGATATCTCTCTGGTGCCCCGTAACTATGAGTTGGGCGATACGCCACTCAAGAAGGAGCGTCATGTCAGGATTGTGGGAGGTCCGGCCCAACAGCATTACCAGGAGTGGCGTGACTATATCCTGGATGCTGAACTCGCGGCGTGGCATGCCGACCATGTCTTATGGAAAGCGCAGTTTGGTGGTGAAAGGGTCAATGATACTCCGAAGGGCCTCGATGAGATGAGAGCTGCTGGACAGGCAACACAAGAGGTTGTGAATGTGCTCACGCAGGCGTTTGTCAAGGCGCATCCCGACTATGCCATCAGTCTTTTCCTGCAACAGCAACAGATGGAGAATATGTTTGTCTTTACCCATGAGGAGTTGGACGAGATGCTCACTATGTTTAAGAACAATGAGGATCAGAAGGGGTACGCCGCCTTTGCAGAACAGGTGGAGCAGTTGCGAAAGTACACCAAGGGAACACCCTATACCGATCTCCAACTGGAGATGCCGGATGGCAAACAGGTACAACTGTCACAGTATGTCAAGAAGGGTACGATCACCTTCGTCGACTTCTGGGCCTCCTGGTGTGGGCCCTGCCGTGCCGCCATTCCCAGTGTGAAGAAGATGCATGAGGCCCTGGGTGACAAGGTGAATATCCTCAGTCTGTCACTGGATACGAGCAAGGATGCCTGGAAGAAGGCTATGGACGAGGAGCAGATGTCATGGACACAACTGTTGGTGCCCAAGGAATCCACTAAGGTCATGAGCAATGCCTATCAGGTGAGAGGCATCCCGTATCTGATGATCATCGATCAAGAGGGTCGCGTGATGATGACAACGCACAACGCGGAGTCTGCACATGCTATGATCAAAAGGCTAATCGCCGAATGACGGAATACGAAAAACGAGCTGACTTAATCATCATTGCTATGAGTCCGGAGCCTCCGGACTCATAGTCCAATGCCTCAGGACTCCCCGTCCGGAGTATTCGGACTCATAGTTTTAATACATAATACTCATAGTTTTAGTACATAGGACTCCCAGTTTTAGTACTTAAAACTCCCAGTTTTATGTATCAGGACTCCCAGTTTTAGTACATAATACTCTCTTCGGTAATAACTATGGAAACAGTATTTCTTTATCATTGTGGACAAGAATGGGGCGTGTTTCTTTGGATTGACTGTTATGTCGGATGTTGTCCATACGACTTAAAGAGAAACACCTGAAAATATTTCCAGTCTGTGAATTTGCTGCTTATCTTTGCAATGTCAAAAGAAAAAAATAAGTTAAACCATTAAATATTTACGATTATGAAGAAGATTTTTAATTCACAGAAGAGCGCTGCTTATAGTTTGAACAGTTATTTGTTTTTGTCAATGTGCACAGGCATGGTACCTCGTCCATAAATGATAAATATAACAACCATCGATCAGGAAACGAGGTAAGAGTTTCTGGCCGTCGACAGATAAAACTATTAAAACAAAGAAAATACAAACCATTAAATATTTACGATTATGAAAAAGAATTTTGAAACACAGAATAAAGCTAATAAGTTAAGTGGTCATATGTTTTTGTCAATGTGCACAGGCATGATACCTACTTCTTACTAAGCTGGATAATGAAGAGCGTGAGGCTTACAGTGTGGTGAGTTCACAAAAAAAGTTTAATCAATAAAGTGCCGAAGATATGATAGCTAATATAATAAGTGGTAACAGGAACTGGTTTTCCTTGGACACCAAGAGTGTGGAAGTATTTGATGATATAACATCTTTCCATCAAAGAAAATTCATGATAAAATAAAGTATATAAACGATAATTCAAAACAGGTGACACTGCTGTGTCCCTGTTTTTTTATGCAAAAACGAAACTACTTTATGAATAATTTGTTATATTTGCAATCAAATTGATACGTATAATCTTAAACTGATTGCTAAAATATGACTAAACAGGAATATGAAGAGCGTATAGCGCAACTGGAAGATCAGGTGGAAGAACTCCGGTTGACACATCTCGATCTTGTCAACCGTAATATGCAACTGGCACAGCAGGTGGATGCTTATTATGATGTGCGTCGCCGTATCCAGATGTTGAAAGAACTGGTAATACGCCATAAGGAGTTGCTACGCCATGCAGACTTACGTGATGATGATGAACTGATGGCTATCATCGAGACAAAACTTGAAGAAAGTCTGGCATATCAGAATCCGGAACTCGGACTGAAAGAAGTGGCAGAGTTGGTGGGAACAACACAGACACGTATCGTGGAGTTGTTCCGCAGATCGCCTGTTCACAAGACCGTCGATGACTACCTCGATTATCTTCGACTGCTCCGTTCGATGTACTACCTGCAGGAGAAACCGATGTGGGGCGTTGCTGCCTGTGCACAAGAAGCGGGATTCTCCGTCATCCGTACTTTCAACCGAAAGTTCCAGGATGCTATCGGCATGACACCTCATGAATTCCGTATGTTGTTAGCCGATGGCAGAAACAATATGGAGCGCGGCGTATAATTCTTAGAAAGATTTATTCATCCTCCTCATCCCAGTCGTCATCGAAGCCGAACATGACAGGTTCTGTGAAGGCTTCCATGGCGCGGCGGTCTTTCTTGGTGGGGCGGCCGGTGCCTCGGGCACGATCGATAAAACCGCTGATACGACTCATCTCCAAGAGCTCGTATTGTTTGGGATCAGTGACATTCTCGTAAATCTCTGGCACGAGCTTGGCACCCACACGCTGCTCAATACATTTCAATACCTTGAAAGAGTAGGTGACAGGGGGCTTTTTCACATCCACCACCTCACCGACTTTCAAGGGCCTGCTGGGCTTCACATTTACACCATTGATAGTGACGCGCCCGTTCTTGCAAGCATCCGCTGCGATGGTACGTGTCTTGAAGATACGTGCTGCCCACAGCCACTTGTCTATTCTTGCCTGATTGATGTCTGCCATAATCCTGTTTATTCTTCCGGCTTCTGAGGTTGCTTCTTGGCAACACCCCGCTTGTTATACTGGTTCATGGTGATGTCGATGCCTGCCAGTACAAAACTCTTGATAATCTCCACCGCAGTATCGATGGCCGGCTGTAATATCTCTTTCTCTTCTTCAGAGAAATTTCCTAACACCCAGTCGACCTGGTGTCCCTGACCGAAGGTGTTGCCGATGCCCATCCTCAACCGCGGATACTGGGTGCCTATCAGCTGCTGGATATGTCCTAAGCCATTGTGTCCACCGTTACTGCCATTACCCTTCAGGCGGAAAGTACCTAACGGCAATGCCAGTTCATCCACGATGACAAGCAGATGCTGCTGGTCGATATTCTCTTTCTGCAGCCAGTAACGCACAGCATTGCCACTGAGGTTCATGAAGGTGGTGGGCTTCAGCAAAAACAGTTTTCTTCCTTTCAGCGAAGTCTCAGCAACGTACCCGTAACGCTTGTCTTCAAAAACAGTATTGGACGCCTTTGCAAAAGCGTCCAATACCATATATCCTGTGTTGTGACGGTTACCGGCGTATTGGGCACCGGGATTACCTAAACCAACAATCAGATATTTTTCCATCTGTACCTCTTCCTTTTGGGAAAATAAAGAGCGTAACAGATTACTCAGCTGCCTCAGCATCCTGTGCAGCAGCGTTAGACTTACGGGTAGCCTTGATGGTGCAAACCACAACCTCCTTGCTGGTAGCCATCTCGAGGTTGTCGAACTTCAGCTCGCCTACCTTGATGCTCTTACCGATGGTCAGGTTGGTAACGTCGATGTCGAGAACTTCAGGAATGTCAGTGTACTTAGCGGTAACGTTAACCTTACGTACAATAAGACTCAGACGTCCACCGTCGCGAACACCCTGTGCCAGACCGTTCAGCTTAACAGGAACACCAATGGTGATAGGCTTCTCTTCGCTAATCTCATAGAAGTCAGCGTGCAACAGCTGATCAGATACCGGATGGAACTGCAGCTCTTTGATAACAGCCTTGTGCATCTCACCGTCGATGTCGAGGTTAACCACATAAACAGTAGGAGAATAGATAGCCTTGCGGATCTCTGTTGCAGAAACAGCAAATGCCATAGCCTCTGGCAGACCGTTCTCACCTCTCTTCTCACCATAGAGATTACATGGGATCATACCCTCTTTTCTTAACTCACGTGTAGCCTTCTTACCGGTCTCGTTTCTTTTCTGACCTTTTACAGCAATTTCTTTCATAATAAATGTGTTACTCTAAATTAAGTTATTAAACAAAAATGCTTAATTCACCATCACACGAAAATGTGCTTCGGAAAAAGCGGTGCAAAATTACAACATTTCTACGAATAAACAAAATATTTGCAAATGAAAATCTTTATATTACCTGTTTTTGACATGCGTATCATAAAAATCACTTCTTTTTCTTGCAAATCTATTATATTTTCTATAATTTTGCAAGCGAAATACACATCGATTACTATAAGGAACGACAAACGAAATGATAAATAGAGAACTTATAAGGATCAAAATTGTCCAACTTACGTATGCCTACTATCAGAACGGCAGTAAGAATATGGATAATGCTGAGAAGGAGTTGCTGTTCAGCCTCGCTAAATCATACGATTTATATAACTACCTGCTTTCACTCATCGTTGCTATCACCAAAGAGGCGCGTCACTTTGTCGAGGTGGGAACGGCGCGTGCCAAACGTGAGGGACTGCCGATACCTTCCGATAAATTTGCCTATAACAAGTTCGCCCTCCAACTGGAAGAGAATAAGATGCTCAACGAGTTTGAGGAGAGCCAGAAGCAGACGTGGGATAATGATATTGAGTTCGTACGTAAGTTATACCTGTTGATTCAGCAGTCACAGATATATATCGACTACATGGAGAGCGACGACGACTCTTATGAGGCCGACCGTGAGTTGTGGAAAAAACTCTACAAGGCCTTTATCATGGAGAACGAAGACCTTGATGCGGTGCTGGAGGAGAAGAGTCTCTACTGGAATGATGATAAGGATGTGGTGGATACCTTCGTGCTGAAGACCATCAAGCGTTTTGATCAGAAGAACAAATCGAAGCAGGAACTGTTGCCGGAATATAAAGATCTCGAGGAGAAAGACTTCGCCCGCAAGCTCTTCCGTGCTACAATCCTCAATGCCGACCAGTATCAGCGATATATGAGCGAGACCAGCCGCAACTGGGATTTTTCCCGCTTGGCGTATATGGATGTTGTGATCATGCAGATTGCCATCGCTGAGATGCTCACCTTCCCATTGATACCCGTCAACGTAACCATCAATGAGTACGTCAGCCTGGCTCGGTTGTACAGCACTCCCAAGAGTGCCGGGTATATCAACGGTATGCTCGATGCCATCGCCCGTTATCTGATTCATACAGGTAAGATGATGAAGACGATGCCGGAGCGGACTAGTGAAAAGACAAACAAGGAATAATCATCAAACATTTATAATATATGACAACAATTATCTTAGCTGCTCAGGCAGGTCAAGGACAAGGCGGCGGCATGAGTTTCCTGATCTTGATGATCGCGATGCTCGCTATCATGTGGTTTTTCATGATTCGTCCACAACAGAAGAAGCAAAAAGAGATCCGCACATTCCAGAATGCACTGCAGGAAGGTGCCAAGGTGGTTACCGGTGGTGGCATCTATGGTACTGTTAAGCGTATTGATGCAAATACGAACATCGTAGAGGTGGAGATAGCTCGTGGCGTAGTGATCCGTGTTGACCGCGGATATGTCTTTGCAGATGCTACCTCATCTGCTCAGGTACAGCCTAAATAACTATGTTTTCGCGTCTCACCCAATTTATCAGGAATCTCTTATTCAGTTGGATGAATAAGGAATTTCTGATTTTCTTGTTTTTCCTCCTGCTCAGTGGTGTGTTCTGGCTGATGATGGCCATGAACGATACTTATGAGCGAGAGGTGAAGATTCCTGTGTATCTGGATAAGATACCGAAGAAAGTGGTGGTGACGAGTAATACAGAAGACACCCTGCGTGTAACATTAAGAGACAGAGGCTTTTCGCTGGCTCCCTATATCTATGGTGGGGTCATGCCCATGGCTATCAACTTCAGTACCTACGACAGGGGAGATGGCAAGGGTACGGTAACCTCATCAGAGTTGCAGAAACTGATAAACCAGAATATCTTTAAGTCAACGAAGATCGTTTCACTGAAACCCGACCGTTTTGACTTTAACTATAATTATGGTGAGAGTAAGAAAGTGGGACTGCGGCTGCAAGGCACGGTCATACCCAGTCAGAGTTACTACATCGCCAAGGTGAAGTTCAATCCGGAGCAGGTGACAGTGTATTCGCAGAGGAAAAGACTTGACAGTATACGATATATCTACACGGAGAAGATGGATTTGCGTAACCTCTCCGATACGATTATCAAGACTGTGAAACTGGCGAAGATAAAGGGCGTGAAATGTGTGCCGCCGGAAGTGGAAGTGTCTATCTTCCCGGATATCCTCACAGAGGCAAGTATCGAGGTGCCAATCACCACGATCAATACCCCTGAAGGAAAAGTGCTGCGCACCTTCCCGTCACGTATCAAGGTGATTTTCGTGGCTGGAGCATCTACCTTCCGTAATATCCATCCGGAACAGTTCCTGGTGGTAGCCGACTACAATGATATCGTGGCACACCCCTCGGAAAAATGCAAGCTTCATGTAAAAACAGCTCCACAAAATGCCAGAAATGCAAGGCCGGAGATCGATCAAGTGGATTATCTGATAGAAGGTGAGTAAGATGGAGAAACGTAAGATTGCTATTACCGGTGGCATCGGAAGCGGCAAGAGTTATGTCTGTAAGCTATTGGCAAAACGCGGTATCGAAGTTTACGACTGTGACGCGAATGCCAAGCGGTTGATGGTCGAGTCGGAGGATATCCGAGAGAAACTGCAGCAGCTGATCGGTGAACAGGCATATATCGGCAGACAACTGAACAAAACGGTGATCGCTGCTTTTATGATGGAGTCGGAAAAGCACACACTGGCAGTCAACGCCATTGTCCATCCCGCCGTTTATAACGACTACCTCTCCCGTGATACTGAGTGGATGGAGAGTGCTATCCTCTTCGACTGCGGACTATACCGTTATTTCGATATCATCATCTGTGTGAGTGCTCCCGAGGAAGTGCGGATACAACGTGTGATGCAGCGTGACCATATCACCAGGGAGAAAACCTTGGAATGGATTCATAAGCAGTGGCCGCAGGATGATGTTATAGCAGGCAGTGACTACGAGATTATCAATGATGGCGTAGCCGATTTGAATCAACAAATAGATTATATATTAAATCAATTAAAAGATAAATAAAACAATGGTACAGACAATTCTTTCTATTGCCGGAAAACCGGGACTTTATAAACTGGTGTCAAGAGGAAAGGCAAACCTGATCGTAGAGGCACTCGATGATACACGTAAGCGTATGCCGGTGTTCGCAAGCGACCGCGTCACCTCATTGGCAGACATCGCTATGTACACCGATGCAGAGGATGTGCCTCTGATGACCATCCTGGCAAATCTGCGTGACAAGGAAAACAGTAAGGAGATATCTCTCAACTTCAAGAAGTGTAAGAGCGAGGAACTGCGTAAGTATTTCGCTGAGATCTTACCTGATTTCGACCGTGATCGTGTACACGACAGCGATATTCGTAAACTCTTCTCTTGGTATAACATCCTCATCAAGAACGGTATTACCGACTTCGAGGAGGAGATGCGCCCAACGGAAGGTGAGAATATCGACGACCGGAAGGAAATGGAATAATAACAGACGATTGACAAATTGTCTTATAAGAGTGTCATTTTGGCACTCTTTTTTGTTTGGTATATAACTTGTATCTCCTGTAGGTGAACATCCGAAACAATCCGATGGATGGCGACGGATAAAGAAAGGTTTAATCATTAAAATATAAATAGGAGGTAAAAATTATGTTGTATCCAACATTTTCAAGAAGAAGTAATTGGTTGCCGGAAGTGTTTAACGATTTCTTTGATAATGATATCGTATCAAAGGTAAATGTAACGGCTCCAGCCATTAATGTGAAGGAGAGTAAGACAGAGTATACCGTTGAGTTGGCTGCCCCAGGCATGAAGAAGGAGGATTTCTCAGTAAACATCAACCATGAGGGTAACCTGAACATCAAGATGGAGAGTAAGAAGGAGGTTAATGAGGAGGATAAGAATGTGCACTATCTGCGTCGCGAGTTTTCTTACTCTACCTACGAGCAGACACTGATACTGCCGGAGGATGTAGACCGCGATAAGATTGCCGCAAACGTAAACGATGGAGTCTTGACAGTCGTATTACCTAAAATTGTAAAGGAGGAGGTAAAAGTCGCTCGTCAGATCACCGTCGGTTGATAGACACAAGGTATCAATAGTATGGGGGCAGCATTGCCCCCTTTTTTATATCCCCGCCAGTTTGGTTTAGGGTTTAGATTTTAGGGACAATAACCAATAAACAATAACCAATAACCAGGATGTTGCAAGCCTCGCCCCATGCCTATCTCTTATCTATTAACTAAAAAGAGCATGTGCCATTCTTTGGTACATGCTCTTTTTGTATCTATTGGATAGGGTAGGGGTTATCTCAGCGTCTGGAGATAACGCTCTGCTTCCAAGGCTGCCTTACATCCTGTACCTGCTGCTACGATGGCCTGACGATAGTTCGGGTCGCATACATCACCGGCAACGAAAACACCGGGAACCTTTGTTGACTGCGTGTTACCGATTGTCTTGATATATCCCACTTCATCAGTGTCGAGCCACTCCTTGAAAACATCAGAGTTGGGCTTATGACCGATAGCCAGGAAGAATCCGTCGATAGCTACATCATAATGTGTCTCGTCGGCTTCACCCTTGCGCTTTACCACATGCATACCTTCCACACCGTTTTCTCCATACAGCCCGGTGGCATTATGCTCGAAGAGAATCTCGATATTCTCAGCTTCCATCACACGCTCCTGCATGATCTTCGAAGCACGGAGGAATGGCTTACGTACCACCAGATAAACCTTCTTGCAGAGTCCGGAGAGATAGAGGGCATCCTCACAGGCAGTATCACCACCACCTACCACGGCACATACTTTCTTGCGATAGAAGAAACCGTCGCAGGTAGCACAGGCACTCACACCCATACCATTGTATTTCTTCTCATCCTCCAAGCCTAAGTACTTGGCACTGGCACCAGTAGCGATGATCACGGTATCGGCAGCAATCTCATGACCGTCTTCCGTGGTCAGCACATAAGGAGCCTTGCTGAAGTCAGCCTTTACGATAACACCGTCGCGGATATCGGCACCGAAACGCTCAGCTTGCTCGCGGATCTCCATCATCATCTGGTTGGCATCCACACCTTCCGGATAACCGGGGAAATTCTCTACAATCGTGGTCTGTGTCAACTGACCGCCTGTCTGCATACCACAATATTCTACCGGCTGGATATTGGCCCTGCCGGCATAGATAGCGGCAGTATACCCAGCGGGTCCGCTGCCGATAATCAGACATTTAACATGTTCCATAATATGTATCCTAGATTATTGAGCTAATAGTTCTTCTATCTTGGCAATGATATTCTCAGTCTTCTCTGTCGGCTCAAAACGGGCAACCACCTGACCTTTCTTGTTGATCAGGAACTTGGTGAAGTTCCATTTGATATCGGCCTTCTCCTTATAGTCGGGATCAGCCTTGGTGAGCATATCGTCAAGGATGTGGGCGATGGGGTGATCCATATCCCAACCGGCAAAACCTTTCTGTTCCTGCAGGAACTGATACAGTGGGTCTGCATCCGGACCGTTTACCTTGATTTTCTTGAAACGTGGAAACTCTGTACCGTAGTTAAGCTTGCAGAACTCATGTATCTCTTCGTCGCGTCCGGGAGCTTGCTGCCCGAACTGGTTACAAGGGAAGTCTAAAATCTCAAAGCCTTGGCTGTGGTATGTCTCATAGAGTTTTTCCAGTTCCTCATACTGGGGAGTAAAGCCACACTTCGTTGCGGTGTTCACGATGAGCAGCACTTCATTGGCATATTCCTTTAAAGAAACATCTTTCCCTTTTCTGTCTTTGACAGAGAAATCATAAACGGTTTTCATTTCTGTAAACTTATTGTTATTATATATTTATCCTGACAAAGATAATCATTTTATTTCATATACAAACAATTACCGCCTATTTTATCGATTTTTAACCGATGCAACAGGCGGTAAGGTTGTTATAGTTATTTATCTAACTGGATCACTTGATCGGTGAGACCCTCCTTCAGTTTGTTGTAACCATAGTCCCATCCGTAATCCAAGCGCTCAAAGCGGAAGGATGCCAGATACTCACCGGTGTAGTAGTCGTGGAACTCACCCTTGAACTCATCCATCCACAGGGAATAGTTGTATATAGCGATCTTTGAACCATCGTAGTATTCAATGTAGATCACGTGATTGCGGACAATATAGTTGAAACCCACCACAGAAGAGTAGTAACGACCGTTATAGTCGATCTCCCTGCCGGAGCCTTCAGCATAGACATAAGGATCTTTGTAGAACTCCAGTTGTACGTCGGTCCACTCAGTGGTATATCCATAGCGACGGTCGAAGTAATCACTCTTTACAGAGCCATACCACGTACCTTCGAGGTTGTATGCTACATCTTCGTCATCTTCCACGCAGGAAACAAACGTCATTGACAGAACGGCCAGTAGTACCATTACCATCAGGTTATTGATTCTCTTCATAGTCGTAATCGTTTTAATGAGTAATCTTGTCTTTTTATTCTACTGCAAAGATAAAGACTATTACAGATTGCTCAAAGGTATTTTCTATAAAAGAAATAGGGAAATCCCTATTGGAACGGATTATTTCAGAACCGCTATGATCCTTATTCTTGTCATGAAGAAAAAGGTTACTCTTTCACTTTTACTTGGAGTTCCCCACTAACTATGCGACCCTCGCTGGTCAGTCCCTCTGCATGGATGACATATGTTGTGGGTAGGTCAGCACTGAAGAAGGAGAGTTGAAGGTTGTGACCCTGACCCATTCGCAGATAAGGATTCCAGTAGAGTGTGCGTCGCTGGTCGGGATCCATAGACAGAGGCTTTTCACCTGGTTTGTAGCGGGGGAAATAGTAGTCAGCCGGCTGCTGATAACCCATCAGGTTGACAATACGGTTATTGAAGGGAGAGTCGGATGGAGTAACCAGACCACTTCGCGTTGTCACGTTCAGCACGCCGCAGTTCGCCTCGCCCCACACCCATGCCTTCGAACCTAAGTAAAGGTCGATATGGTCAATATCGTTGATGTCCAGGTCATCATATGTTAAGTTAGGGATATACATGCCGTTGACATAGAGTTTGACGAGCGATGATCTCTGCATTGGGTTCGGTCCCGTCCAACGTCGACCGAGGAATCGATCTAACATTGAACCATATAGGTCGTCAGCTGTTATGCGTCCACTGCCGGGATCTGTCCAGAGAATATTCGTGTCAAGCAGCAGCATGTTCACGTTGGGATACTGGCCGTTAGCTATTTTTTCATGATCCCACGAGAGCGTTGTATTCTCATAGTCGGCAACCCTGCTGCGGCCTTTAACTACGACTTCATCGAGCACGTAGCTGTCGTGGGCATAGCGATCGAGCAGTTCATCGTCGATGTTCATCCATGGAAGTACACGTATCCGTTGATGACTACCTCCCAACTGTGGTGTACTGGGCATCAGTTGGCGGTCTGTCTCTACGTAACACCTCTTTTTCTTCTGCCGGAGTGCATAGATAAAGGCCTCAGCATCATCAGGGAAATTCAATCCTCGAAACTCAAAGTGACCTGTCGAGTCGGTTTTTGCCGTATCGATATGGTTTTGTTTGGTGATGGCAAGCACCACCTCGGCACCCTCAACGGGTTTGTTGGCAAAGACTTGCCGTACTCGCCCCGTTATACTCTGTTCGCATTCTTTCTCTATGGCAGGCTCAGCGTAGTGGCATTGAAGCACCTGACCGATATCATATCGTCGCCAACCGTTAACCATCATCAGCAGATCAAGTTGTTCGCGCTGATAGGTAGGCTGGAAATAGTCATCCAACGATCCAGAGAGTCCCTGCAAGTCGCTGGCCAGAAGCAGCTGACTCCACAGTGAGGGTGAATGGCGTCCTTGAGTGACGGCATCATCAGTAACCGTCAACGAGAGGAAAGCCATCTCCTGGGCATGGAGGTCGGCCAACTGGAGGTTCAGTGGAATACTGTCACGCTGTCCATAACTCGTTTTTTCAGTGCTAATGCGAAGAGTGGTCTGCTGTGAGGTGTTGTTGGAGAATACAAGACGTTCACTTACCACATGACATTCGTTATCCACCAGCATCAGATTGTTGACACCAGCGGGCAACGAGCTCATCGGCAGGTGATAGTTCTTGCCTGCTTGAACAGGAAACATACGGACCAAACGTCCCCGGCAGAGAACGAGGAGAGTTAAGGGACGAGGGGCGAGTGAATGAGGGGGCGTTAGAATGCTGACCAGCACTTTATCCTTCTTGACACGGCAGTGCAGGCAAGCCACATCATTACGGGCTGAGGGCAGCGGAAAATGATAGGTTTGTCCTGTGCGGTCGCGGAACATGGCTTCATAATGTTCCCCAACTTCAACCTTTAAGGGAAAGAGGCCGCGCCCCTGGTGACTGGTATTGAAACGGCTCACCACCCTACCTTGGCTGTCCATCACGTCACCACTGATATCAAGGGTGTCACCTGTGGTCGTCATAGCCTCGAAGGCCACCGTCGTGGTGGTGCCCTCCACCAGATAGCCTCCTTCAGGGAAGAAGCTCAGAAGGGGTTTGATGGTCTGCTTCGTCTTTGTCGGTGTCTTCGGCTCAGCGGGTTGTTGGTCGCCCACCTGGATAGGCACAAGACAGTCGTACCCTTTCACCTGGGCGCTGTAGAGTGTATAGGCCCACAGATAATAGATACCAGGGGTCAGATCGACGGGCAGCGCCAGATAGCCAGTATAGAGGTTGTTGGATGCAATGAGACGCTTACGGTCCAGCGAGCGGTTTCTCTGTCCCCCCAGCAGTTCTACATACACGAACTGGTTGTCTATCTGGGGCACGAGTGTAGCTGCATCCGCCACGTAGGCTTTCACCCTGACAGTGTCGCCTGCCAACAGCACTGTGCGGTCGACGTGCAGGGCCACTTTCTCTTGTGGAAACCT
The DNA here is from genome assembly GCA_016291915.1 of Prevotella sp. Taxonomy (GTDB): domain Bacteria; phylum Bacteroidota; class Bacteroidia; order Bacteroidales; family Bacteroidaceae; genus Prevotella. Next base: position 13,733 of record JAEEZP010000208.1, read on the forward strand.
ACGTAGCTGCTCCTTCAGTCGCACAACCACACTATCCACTTGTGCACACATTGGCAGAGCAGATATCAATAACAGCAAAATTGCGCAAAATAGTGAACGAGGTACTCTAGTGTCCATTCGTCTTGCTTTTCAAGTAAGGTTTTATTTCTGATGCAAAAATACAACTTATTTCAATATACTCCAAATTAATCAAACTAAAATGAACACCGGAACCACCCCGTTCCGGCGGATATGTCATCCGCCGGTGTTGAATATTAGGATCTGTGATCCGCAAAAAGTTCTTTATATTAAACGTTCGCTGCTCCATGTTTATTGTCGTTCATCTTACGATAGTAACTTTCAATATCCCATCCTGTCCGTGATAGTTACGGGCAGAGCTATATAAGTAGTCCTCAGGGCTTTCTACTATTTCCTGACGCACAGGGTTCTGATGAATGTAATCAAGTTTCTGTTTTAAAAAGTCATAGGAGTATAATTGTTCAATATAATTATCATCCTGCCAAAACTTGAAGTTAGTAACCTTATTGTCGTTTTCGCCTCGAAACTTACATCGGTTGAGAATCAATTCTTTCCTGCTTTCCTGTGGGTTGTTTTGTATCGCTTTAATGAGAGTCTTGCTGGTATATTTCTTAAAGTCACGAAGCGTGTCAGAAAGAACATAGCCATCCCTTGTTCCTATTACCATGTGCAGATGATTGGTCATCAGAACCCAGGCATAGATTTCTAATCCTTTATTAGCCTGACAGTATTCTAACGATTCTGTCACAATATGTTTATATGTTGGTCGTGTGAATATATCCATCCAATCAATGACAGTAGATGTGATGAAATATAGTTTCTTTGATAGTGTCGTAGTCTTTATTCCCATTTTACGTATTATGATGTTTCCATTATTCAAGTTTATTTGCGGATAGCATATCCGCCATTATTAACATCGGGATAACATATGCCGATGAACGGGTGGTCGTGACCGTCATCTCCGGTAAGGCTTCCGTAACGACCCTGCCTGCTTCGTCGTACGTATAGGTGACGGGGGTGTCTGACCCATGCCGGCTTTGGGTGAGTTCTCCGAATGCGTTGTATTCGTATGTGTAATTACCGATGTCGGAGGCGCTGGAAGATATCTTGTTTCCGAAGATATCATACGTCATGCTGATGTATGTGTGCGGACC
>JAEEZP010000209.1 GCA_016291915.1 Prevotella sp.
GAATATCACGATTGTCCTTTGGTGTAATGGTAGCACAACAGGTTTTGGTTCTGTTTGTAGTGGTTCGAATCCGCTAAGGACAACAGCAAGATCCTCGGATGTTGCATGAAAAGAGTACTCTCACGAGTGCTCTTTTTTGTTAGTGTACAAGTGTACAAGTTGACGAGTAAACGAGTTGTACTTACAAACTCACCAACTTATAAACACACAATTTCACAAACTCAACTAATAATTCTCCAATATCTTCTGTGACCGTTTCAGCATCTTTTTGTCATGCCGCTTTTTACGGTCAATGAGATTGGCAAAATCGAACGACATGACGCCGCCTGGTGGTGTATAAGCCTTGAAGATCTCTTTCAGATGAGCCTCTTCCAAGCCATGCATCCTATTGGCTTTCCCTAATACTACCACCTCCGAGAGCATCATACCTGTGGGTATCAGACTGATGGTATCGGTACTCATCACTTCCTCACGTGACAGATGACGGGTAAGGTAGTTTGGACATAACACGATGAGCGAATCGAATTCCTCTTTCTTTACTTCAAACCTTCCGGTCCATCCTACCTCTACCTGCTTCTCTCCCTTCACTTTGACAGAAGCATGCTGCAGCGGGCGGCGTGACTCGATGTCTGAGATGACGATGATATGCCTTCCCGCCTCGCGCGCCTTGACGGTGAGCGTATCGACATCCTGGGCATAGAGCAAGCCGCCACAGATCATACTTATGAACAAAAAGAGTATCCGCATGGTTTTCTTTTATACATCGCAAAAATATCTATCATAAAAGAGAATTGCAAATAACTTTTTTACTCTTAACAATCTTTCTGTTTCATTATCGTAATAAATCTTTCAATTATTAAATTAGCTCAACTTCCTGTGGAGATATCCCATAAACGTCAACAGGTGTATGGGTCTAAATGTCATAATGATGTTGTTATTTCGTCAATAGATACAATTAATTATGGAAAAAATGAATGAATGTGAGAATTAAATTGTATCTTTGCCCAAAGAAAACAAACAATTAAAGATTAGTAAGATTATGAAGACAAATTATGAAGTACGCTATGCGGCACATCCTGAGGACGCAAAATGTTATGACACAAAAAGAATCCGTCGTGACTTCTTGATTGAGAAAGTTTTTGCAGCTGATGAAGTGAATATGGTTTACAGTATGTACGACCGTATGGTGGTAGGTGGCGCTATGCCTGTCAATGAGTGTTTGAAGCTTGAGGCTATCGATCCTCTGAAAGCTCCTTTCTTCACCACCCGTCGTGAGGTTGGTATCTTCAACGTAGGAGGAGCCGGCAAGGTAAAGGTAGGCGAGGAAGAGTTTGAGTTGGATTACAAAGAGGCACTGTATATCGGTTGTGGTGACCGTGATGTGATCTTCTGCAGTAAGGATGCAGCAAAACCCGCCAAGTTCTATTTCAACTCCTGCACAGCCCATAAGGAATATCCTTGCAAGAAAGTGACGAAGGAGAATGCTGTTGTAGCTCACATGGGTTCTCTCGAAATGAGCAACGAGCGTAATATCAACAAGATGATCGTCAACCAAGTACTGCCTACCTGCCAGTTGCAGATGGGTATGACCGAGTTGGCTACCGGTAGTGTGTGGAACACGATGCCGGCACACGTTCACAGTCGTCGTATGGAGGCATACTTCTATTTCGAGGTTCCTGAGGATCAGGCTGTATGCCACTTTATGGGTGAGATCGACGAGACCCGTCATATCTGGATGAAGGGCGATCAGGCTGTGCTTTCTCCTGAGTGGAGTATCCACAGTGCTGCAGCTACACACAACTATACCTTTATCTGGGGTATGGGCGGTGAGAATCTCGATTATGGCGATCAGGATTTCTCGAAGATTACCGATATCCGTTGAGTAATTTTATCTTTTCAAACGTATATTATGTGATTTAATAAATAATAATTATGGCAAATCCGTTTTCATTAGAGGGAAAGAATGCGTGGATAACAGGCGCATCCTATGGTATTGGTTTTAACATTGCAAAGGCTTTTGTAGGAGCAGGTATCAAGAACATCATTTTCAATGATATCAACGAGGCTGCGTTGGAGCGTGGCTTGGCTAACTATAAGGAAGCCGGTATTGAGAATGTAAAGGGTTATGTATGTGACGTTACTGATGAGAATGCCGTGAAGGCACTGGTGGAGAAGATCCATGCAGAGGTCGGTCAGATTGATATTCTGGTTAACAATGCCGGTATCATCAAGCGTATCCCGATGCATGAGATGGAGCGTAAGCAGTTCCAGCAGGTGATCGATGTGGACCTGGTGGCTCCTTTCATTGTCTCTTCAGCTGTATTGCCTGAGATGATGGAGCGCCGTGAGGGTAAGATCATCAATATCTGTTCGATGATGTCAGAGTTGGGTCGTGAGACCGTTTCTGCTTATGCAGCAGCCAAGGGCGGTCTGAAGATGCTCACCCGTAATATCTGTTCGGAGTATGGTGAGTATAACGTCCAGTGTAACGGTATTGGTCCGGGTTATATCGCTACCCCACAGACAGCTCCTCTGCGTGAGCGTCAGCCGGATGGCAGCCGTCATCCTTTCGACAGTTTTATCTGTGCTAAGACTCCTGCCGGTCGTTGGTTACAGCCCGAAGAGCTCGGTGGTCCTGCCGTGTTCCTTGCTTCCCATGCTTCTGATGCCGTTAACGGTCATATCCTGTATGTGGATGGCGGTATCCTGGCATATATCGGCAAACAGCCATAAGTTAGTTCACAGTTCATAGTTCATAGTGTAGAGTTATGATTACTCTTTAAGCAGCAATCGATTTGACATCCTATTCTTGAAACTAATCATAACTCTCAACTTTACACTTTACACTATATACTAAAAAAGCCCCGCTCGAAGGAGTGGGGCTTTTGAATTTTGTTTACAGAATTACAGAGCTTTTTCCAATTCTGCACCTGCCTTGAATTTAGCAACCTTCTTTGCTGGAATGGCAATCTTCTCCTTTGAACGTGGGTTGATACCCTCGCGAGCCGGACGCTCGTTAACACTGAATGTACCGAAACCGATAAGAGCAACCTTATCACCAGCTGCCAAAGCCTCCTTAATAGCTGCTATAGTAGCGTCAAGGGCTTTCTTTGCATCAACCTTTGTCAGACCAGCACCTGCTGCAATCTTCTCAACTAACTCTGTTTTGTTCATAATCTTTTATTATTTAATGGTTTAAATATATAATGTTTTAGAAATTTCTTCGCAAATATAACCTAATCATTTTATAAATCAAACAAAAAAGTAAAAAAAGTGAAGAATTTAATGAAAAATAACCGTAATAACCCCTATTTTGTGCGGGATAAGGGATATTTTTCGTAATTTTGCTGCCGAAATCATAAAGTTTAATAAAAAGATATGCGTACGATCCCCACTATAACAAAGAATCTTCTGATCATCAACGCCTTGATGTTTCTGGCTTATCTCGTGTTCCAAAGAACAGGTCTGGACCTGAACAATGTGCTCGGACTCCATTTCTTCATGGCGCCTGATTTCCATCTGTATCAGTTGTTCACCTACATGTTCATGCATGCTAACTTCACTCATCTGTTCTTCAATATGTTCGCATTATGGATGTTCGGATGTGTCGTAGAGAACGTGTGGGGACCGAAGAAATTCCTTTTTTATTACATTTCCTGTGGTGTGGGTGCAGGTATCATTCAGGAGATAGCCCAGTTCGGTTCTTTCTATTATCTCGCCAGCACACAGATTGCCGGCTTCAGCTTTGTCGATCTGTGGACAGTAGCTGCTAATTCCGCAGAGTATCTGAATATGTGGACCACCGTAGGTGCATCAGGTGCTATCTATGCCATCCTGTTGGCTTTCGGTATGATCTTCCCCAACGAGCGCATCTTTATCTTCCCGTTGCCCATTCCTATCAAGGCTAAGTGGTTTGTTATCTTCTATGTGGCTGTAGAACTGTTCTCCGCATTGTCAACGACGAACGATAGTGTGGCTCATTTCGCGCACTTAGGAGGTATGCTCTTCGGTTTCCTGATGATCGTCTATTGGAAGAAACACCCCGGAGGAGGCAGATACGGACGATCGAAGGGACAACAATTCTTTGATAATCTGAAGAATAACTGGGAACGTCGCTCGAACAAGCAGGATACCACCACACGTAATCCCTCTGCAGGTGATGAGCGACAGAAAGACTGGGATTACAACCGTCGTCAGCAAGAGCACCAGGAAGAGATTGACCGTATCCTGGATAAGATCCGAAAGTCAGGCTATGACAGTCTGACGAAGGAAGAGAAACAGAAACTCTTCGACAATAAGCAATAGACGCATGGCCGTAGGTAAAGTCCGGAAATTCTTTATTCATCTGATGGTCGGTGCAAATATCGCATCGATCATTGTGATGTTTCTAGTGGGGTACTCGGGAAAGCTCAACCCTGCCGATCATCCTATTTTCTCGTGTATGGGCTTGTTTTTCCCCATCCTCCTGCTAATCAATTTGTTGTTCCTGCTCTTCTGGGCGTTCGTACGTCTGCGCCTGGTCATCATCCCCATCTTGGGTTTTCTGGTATGTTACCAACCGTTAAGCACTTACCTGCCCCTGCATTTCTTTCAAGATCCTCCATCTGAGGCAACCCTGAAGGTATTGTCGTACAACGTGAAAGAGTTTGAGATTGGGAGGGATGACGGCCTGCCCGTGCATAAGGCCAGTCAGTATATTCTTGATAGTCAGGCTGATATTGTCTGTCTGCAAGAAGTAGTGCTCGGCAATCCCTATCTGATACCCGCCTTGGATGCGTACCCTTGGAAAACCGACATGCCCGGCGATCGTTCCGGTGGCTTGGTGGTGCTCAGCAAATACCCTATCCTGAAGAAAGAGCGCATTCCCTATCCTTCCCAAGGAAATCTCTCCATGGCTGTGACGATAGATATTGACGGGGAAAAGATTTCCGTCATCAACAATCATTTTCAGACATCCGGACTCACCATTGAAGATAAGAAAGACTTCAGTGATATGGTGGGAGGGACTAATCGCCAGGAAATCCATCGTGAGTCGAAACACCTGCTGACCGTCTTGGGGAGATCAGCTGCCAAGAGAGCAGTTCAGGTGGATAAGGTGGCGGCCTATGTCCGTGAGCATCAAGGACAACCGCTATTGCTGTGCGGTGACTTCAATGAGACGCCGATATCCTACAGTCATGAGACGTTTGCCAAACTGCTCACCGACTGTTTTGTCACCTCCGGCCATGGGGTGGGGTGGTCGTATAACAGCAACCGTATCCATGTGCGCATCGACAATATTTTCTGCTCACATCATTGGCAACCGTTGAAATGTGAAATAGATACAAAAATCCATGCCAGCGACCATTATCCCATCATTTGCCACCTGAAAAAACACGATAATTAGAAAAAAATACATAATAAATACGTTGAAATTTCTTCAAAAGTGAAAAAATATGTATCTTTGCAGTCGTTTTTGCCTAATAAGCCGAAAATAGGCTCTTTTCTGTGATTCTCAACGGGGTATAGGCGATGACAATAGGAATAAAAATCAGTAATTATATAACATAACAAAAAAATGCAAAACAAAGGTATCGTAATTTGTACAGCCGTCCTTCTGACGCTTGCAAGTATCTTCTACCTGTCGTTCTCAGTAGCTACCAACTACTATGACAAACAGGCATCAAAGATTGCAGACCCTATTGCTCAGCAGGATTACAAAGATTCTGTGAAGTATCTGGGTGTTTACTCTTATCAGAAGTGTTTGGAGACACAGATTGGTCTCGGACTTGATCTGAAGGGCGGTATGAACGTTATCCTCGAAATCTCTGTTCCCGATGTTGTTGACGTATTGGCAGATCATAAGACTGATGCTGCTTATGTCAAATCAATGAGTGAGGCAAAGAAAGAAGAGGAGACTAGTCAGAGTGATTTCATTTCGTTGTTCATCAATGCTTATCACAGAAATGCGCCGGGTCATCGTCTGGCAGAGATCTTCGCTACACAGCAGCTCAAGGGTAAGGTTTCTACCCAGAGTTCAGACCAGGAGGTAGAGAAAGCTTTGCGTGCAGAGGTACAGGCCGCCATCGACAACTCATTCAACGTAGTACGTAACCGTATTGACAAGTTCGGTGTTGTTCAGCCGAATATCCAGAAGCTGGAGGGTCAGGATGGCCGTATCATGGTGGAGATGCCGGGTGTACGTGAGCCGGAGCGTGTTCGTAAACTGTTGCAGGGTTCTGCTAACCTCGAGTTCTGGGAGACTTACAACAGCCAGGAGGTTACTCCGTATCTGAGTCAGCTCGACCAGCGTCTGGCCGGTCTTACCGGTGACGAGGCTACTGACACAGCTGCTGTTGAGAAGGCTAAGGAAGAGGCTACCGCTGAGGTGAAAAAAGACTCTACTACAGAGGCAAAGCCGAAGTTCGAGATTAAGAAAGAAGGTCAGGACGCAGCTGCTACAGCTGCTGCCAGCAAGGCCACAGAGGCACAGTTGGAGAAGATGAAGAAGCAGCACCCGTTGCTCGCTATCCTGCAGTTGGCTCCTCAGGGCTCACTGAGCGTTGTGGGTTATGCTAATGTTCGCGATACCGCTGAGATCAACAAGTGCATCTATGGTGAGGCTGCCAAGCAGATCCTCCCGTCAGACCTGAAGCTTCTCTGGGGTGCTAAGCCTGCTTCAGAGACCAACAAGAATGTGTTTGAGCTCTATGCACTGAAGGTGACTGGTACTAACGGTCGTGCTCCGCTGGAGGGTGACGTGATTACCGATGCCAAGGATGAGTTCGAGCAGTTGAGTGGTCGTCCAAGCGTCAGCATGCAGATGAACAGTGACGGTGCCCGTCGTTGGGCTGCCTTGACAAAGGCTAACGTCGGCAAGGCTGTTGCCATCGTGCTCGACGGCGTCGTTTACTCTGCTCCACGTGTCAATCAGGAGATCTCTGGTGGTAACTCACAGATTACCGGTAACTTCACTATTGAGGATACCAAGGACTTGGCTAACACCTTGAAGTCTGGACGTATGCCGGCTCCTGCACGTATCGTACAGGAAGAGGTGGTTGGTCCGAGCCTCGGTGCTCAGTCTATCCGTCAGGGTATCTGGTCGTTCGTTATCGCATTCGTTCTGTTGATGATCTACATGGTGCTCATGTACGGTTTCATCCCCGGTATGATGGCTAACGCAGCCCTGATCATCAACCTGTTCTTCACCCTCGGAATCCTGACGTCCTTCCAGGCGGCGTTGACGATGAGCGGTCTTGCCGGTATCGTGCTTACCTTAGGTACTGCTGTGGATGCCAACGTGCTTATCTACGAGCGTATCAAGGAGGAGATGCGTGGCGGAAAGAATATCAAGCAGGCGTTGAAGGCTGGTTACAGCAATGCATTCTCAGCAATCTTCGACTCTAACTTGACGAGTATCATCACCGGTTTCATCCTGCTCTATTTCGGTACAGGTCCTGTCAAGGGATTCGCTACCACATGGATCATCGGTATCTTCTGTTCATTCTTCACAGCCGTGTTCCTCACACGTTTGGTTTACGAGAATCGCTTCAAGCATGACAAGTGGCTCAACCTGAAGTTCTATACCAATATCTCTAAGAACCTCATGCAGGATATGCATATCCCGTTCATGAGCTTCTACAAGAAGACTCGTATCGTGGTAGGTGCAGCTATTGTGATCTTCTGCATCAGCTTCGCAGTACGTGGATTGAGCCGTTCTATCGACTTCACCGGTGGACGTAACTACGTGGTGACCTTCGATAAGGCTGTTCAGCCAGAGGAGATCCGCGGTATCATCGCTGAGGCTTTCGCAGGCAGCAATACCAGTGCTATCGCCCTCGGTACAGACAATAAGACGATCCGTATCTCTACGAACTATAAGATTGAGAGTAATGATCCTACCACCGACGACCAGGCTGAGAACATCCTCTACAAGGCATTGAAGAAAGCCAACCTGGTATCACAGGCTGATGTAGAGTCATTCAAGAACCCGGATATCCGCGAGGGTGGTTCTCTCATCTCTTCTACAAAGGTGGGTCCTTCCATCGCTAAGAACATCACTTATGGAGCTATCATCAGTGTGCTCATCGCCTTGGTGGCTATCTTTTTGTATATCCTGTTCCGCTTCCGCAACGTGGCCTTCTCAGTAGGTTCTATCGTGGCTTTGGCTTGCGATACCATCATCGTGCTGGGTATCTACTCACTCTGCTGGGGATGGATGCCGTTCTCACTCGAGATCGACCAGACGTTTATCGGAGCTATCCTGACTGTGATCGGTTATTCTATCAACGATAAGGTGGTGGTGTTCGACCGTATCCGTGAGAACCTGAAACTGCATCCGAAGCAGGATAAGCAGACACTCTTCAACGAGAGTATCAACCAGACATTGGCACGTACCATCAACACCTCTCTGTCAACATTGATCGTGTTGCTGTGTATCTTCATCCTCGCAGGTGCAAGTATCCGCAGTTTCGCCTTCGCTATGATCCTCGGTGTTGTCTTCGGTACTCTGTCATCTATCTTCATTGCTTCTCCTGTCGCTTACCTCGTGATGGGACGCAGAATCAAGGAAGATACAGCTGTTGAGAAGAAATAATCAATCTGCTTGACATGACTAAAGCGGGATTTGCTACCTTTATCGGAGCAGGTCCCGCTATTATATAATTAAGGTGTAAAGGTAGCGGTCGTTATCCCGCCCCTTTCCTTACAGGACAAAAATTAAATCAAACTATTGTATTTACCTATTAGAATCATAACCTATCAACTAGAAAACAAACAATATGCTTGGGACTATCGTAAAAAAGATGGGAAACGACTTTGGCTTATTACTATGTAGTTATTCTCATACTACGCTTATATCTACTAAACTATTTGTAGTGGTTTTGTCATTGTTGTTTATATGTGGATGCACGAATAATGGTGAACGGGAACACATGAGGTCTTTGCTGCAGCAAGCACAGAAACAGAATCAGGATTATATCCCTTTTACCTCCGACAGCATAGGGAAGGTATTGGTGAAGTATTACGAACATCATGGCAGCAGCAATGACAAAATGCTCGCCCACTATCTTTTAGGATCTATGTACCGTGACATGAAAGAGGCTCCCATGGCGTTGCAATGTTTTCAGGATGCCCTTGAAATGGCGGACACCACAAGCAGCGACTGCGACTATGGGTTATTGTGCAGAATAAACGGTCAGATAGCCGCACTTCTTCATAAAGAATACTTACCTGAGCAAGCACTCTGTTACAATGAGCAGGCCTGTCATTTTGCGGAACTGGACAACGATACCATTACCGCACTGATATTCCGAGAAAAGATTGGGCGTAATTACGTTTTGCTTCACCAGAATGAAAAAGCTATCAGCATTTTTGAGGACACAAGCCGCCGCCTCCTGGCAATGGGAAGAGAAGATAATGCCGCCATCACGATTGGTCTCCCTATCACTTTACTTATTGACAAAGGTGATTATGGCAAAGCCAAGCAATATATGGACATACATGAGACAAGTAGTCTCTTTGATGAAAACCATCGTATAGCCAGCGGTAAAGAAACGTTTTACGTTACCAAAGGGAGATATTATCTGGAAATCAACCAGCCTGACTCTGCGGAGTATTATTTCAGAACTGCCATTTCTGCGACGGATGAATTGAATGTACAATTGTATGCCCACGACAAAATGTTGCAATTATTTCATTATAAGAATAATACAGACTCTATCGCCAAGTATGCTCAGCTCTGCTATGAACTGGATGACTCGATCTTTGCCGAAAATACAAGGGACATACTCAGCAACATGAATTCATTATATCAGTATGGCAGGAGTCAGAAACAAGCCATCAAGATGGAAAAGGAAGCAGGTAAAAACAAATTATTATTTATAATCTCCTTATTCGTTATCCTATTACTCTTGTTGCTGGCAATCATCTCTTGGGTTAGATATCGCGGGCATCAGAGAGTCCTTTTTGAGAAATATAAACAAGATAAAAACAACTTGCTTGCGACGCAAAACGAATTGCTGAGGCTTCAGGAGGAAAACTATGACAGTATTATCGATGAAAAAATAAAGTATATCGAGACTCTTAAAGAGCGCATTGTTAGGTTTGAAGAAACTCATGACAATATCCACTTCTTGGATGTCAGGTTTGCGGAATCAGATATTTGTAAGAAACTCCATTCAATAGCACGGTATGGGCAGGAGTTGCCGTCAAAGAACGACTGGGAAAACCTGAAGAATCTTATTGATGCCGAGATTCCGTCTTTTTATGCGGTGGTGAATCATCATCAGAATTTAAAAGAGCAAGAGTATCAAATCTGCATGCTGATAAGAACGAATTTCCAAAAGTCAGAGATCTGCAATTTGATGAATATGAGTTCCGCCAACTTGTCAATGCTCAGGAAGCGTTTACTCGTGAAAATTTTCGCCACAGAAGGCTCAGCCAAGGAGTTTGACGCAAAAGTATTGAACATCTTTTAATATTACAATATCAGCAACTTACGCCCCTTGTTAAAAACCTGTTAATTATCTAAGCTCGAATTGTTTGTATTGTTTTGAGGCTTGCTTTACCTTTGTATGCAAAAAAGACGACGATGAGAGGATTCTTAATAATTATAAATTAAATATAATTCCCCAAACCTAAAAGGCGAATCAGAATAAATAAAGATTAAATTTGTAACAACAATATCCGACTAAAAAACATCTTAATGAGGTAAATATTGACAGCATTAAAGCCCTTTTTAGAGGATTAGCTACAATTAAGGGTAGATATATGATGAACATTGAGAAACAATCAGATGATGCTGTTATTGTAAAACAGTATAAAAGAGATAAGAAAAAAAGTAGAAGAATAGCTGGTATTAAATCTGAAAGTAATGGTTATGTAGAATTTAATACAGAATCTGTGAATAATGGTGGTTATAGTTTCTCTTGTGATTGCGAACTTTTTTGGTGGAGAGATAATGAAGGAAATGTAATTAATCCTTATTCTAAGGGTTCTATTACAAGAAAGTCTTATGATGGCTATTGGAGCGATGAAAGTTTCAGCGTTAATACTTCTAATCCAGATTGGATAGTATTTTATGGAAGTGTTTTTGTATATGCCATAGATTTTGGTATAGAATATAGTAAAACGTTTACTTATACTGCTAATTATTTTCCCAGTGCAGCTAGTTTATCTTATGTATCATGGTTTTAATACAATATAATTATGAAACAACTGTTATTTATTGTCAGTCTTATAATACTGACATCGTGTGCCACCCAGAAGAATGCAGGTGATGTGATGAGTGACCGTCAGGTGCGCAAGATCATGGATGATGAGTTCGACAAATATGGCATTAACTTAGAACATCGTGCCACTACTGGTGATCGAAATATGAAATATACCTATGGGGACGAGGAGAAGATCCGTGAACAGACAAGAAACTATGTTCGTATCATCAAGCGTTCCAAGGATATCACGCCACTTGAAGAAAAAGATATCAAGCATATTTCCTCCTATAAGTACTGGGAGAACCGTGTGCAGAACCAAGAGAAGGGAAGAAGTCATTACAGATGGTCGGATAAGGAAAGCTTAAGTACTATTTTTTTGATTGACAATATCTACGATAAAAAGTACACTACTTTCCAAATCCTAGATGTATATGTGGTAAATGACAAGAATATCAACGATAAGAAATTCGTTGAGAATATCAGGAATGTGAAATGGAAACTTCTCAGCGATGCCCCAGCAAAAGTCAAGTTCTCTTTCGACTTCACTTATAACGGTGCGGATTATTCATTAGATTGCAAATACTGGCGTGACTTCGACGAGAAGGAGTATCTGAAGAGTCTTGACAAGGTATATCCGGGTGGTATTCCTGCCTCTTTCAAGACGTCAGAGCATCGGAAGAGGGTATCAACAGATCCCAATGGCATAAAACAACAGTTTCCTGTGAGTTATGTAAAGGTGAAGAGGAAATAGTCCTCTGTTTGGAGTATATTATAGGAGAGGACATAAATAACGGATAATAATACATAAAATATCTCATCTTCTGTTGTAATTATTAAAAAAAAATTTATATTTGCAATCAATTAATGGTTAAACTAAATTATCAAATATCATGAGAAAATATCTTTTCATAGTTGCATTATCATGCTGTTTGCAGATAAATGCGCAATCGGTGGTTGACGAAAAAACGATGTTCAATATAGGCAGCCCATTATCATCCTATTGGACTAATATCTCTAATTTGGCCTCTAACATATCAATGTGTAAGGGAACGGATGTGGAAATCCAGTCATTTAGGCTAATAGGTGAGGTGAAGTCTCTTAAAAAAGCTGTCAAGTTAGTCTGGTATAATATAAAACATGGTCCACACTATATGATTGGAACAAGAGTACAAACAGCACAAGACAATCAAGGTAATAAAGACATAATGCTTATGCTCGTCGAGTTGATTCCATTTAACGAAGAGCTGAGGAAGGTAGCAGAGGAACATGAATTGTTCTCTCCTAAAAGGGCAAAAGAAACTGTAATTAGATATGTGAAAGAAGGATATAAGGTTTTCTTGTTGGAATACTCCATTGATTCGATAAAATACAAGGAGTATGTCTTTTTAGACCCATACAACTATCAGGTTGTGCCATGTCATAGTTTTTGGGGGCCATCAGTAATGCTTGACCCAACCAAATATACTGAAACAAAATATGAATAGGCTCTTTCTATTGATCATATTATTATGTAATACGTCAGCGATCTTTTGTCAGGACATCACTGACAGCGTCGCTCTCCACCTGCAGGAACAGTTACGAAAGTTCCCTCAGGAGAAGGTGGCGTTGCATGTTGACCGGACGGTGTTCCTGCCTGGCGATACGATATGTTTGAAGGCCTATGTCACGGATGCTTCCTCCTTACGTCCCGAGCTTGACAACCAGTTTGTCTATGTGGAGTTGCTCAATGCAAAGAACCGATCCATACAACGAGTCCGACTGATTGCCTCCAACAATCTCTATACGGGTTATGTCCCCTTGCCTTTTGAGCAACAAGAGGGTACTTATTACCTTTGGGCATATACGCTTTATTCGGCACAGGTCAAAAACCATGAATGTATTGTTCCGATACAGGTGGGGGTCAACAAACAAGAATCCTCTCCACCGCATGTATCGAAACCGTTGTTGCGGTTCTTCCCGGAAGGCGGTTATCTGGTGGAGGGAGCTACCTGCATGGTTGCTTTTGAGGCTTCGACGGAAAGCGGTGACAGTCTGGATATAACTGGAGAGATTATCGACAGTCATGGAGAGGTGGTCAGCCGGTTTAAGACTTTTCACCATGGCTTAGGATTCTTCCCACTTACCGTCCGGCAGGGAGAGACTTATAAGGCTATTTGTCGTAGTCAACAGGGCAAAACGTATTCGTTTGCTTTGCCTCAGGCACGTGCCGATGCTATATGCCTGCGATGCCGTATAAAATCGGACGAGGTGCAGGTCATCATCAACAGTGGCACTAAAAAACAGCAAACGCCCCTCTATCTGCTCGTTCATTGTCGTGGACGGATAGTCAGGATGATGCCGGTCAAGCCTGGAGCCACTTATCATCTGCCTTTCAAACAGTTGCCTGCGGGAGTGAACAGTCTGTTGCTCTTAGATGGAAACCGTCGCATACTGAGTGAACGACTGGTATTCTCCAACAACCATTCCAGTCATCTGCCGCTATCCATGGAGATGTCTCGTCAGGAATATGGCCTGCGTGACAGTATTCCTCTGAGGCTTTCCCTGCCAGACATAAACACCGATGAGATGGCCTTCCTCTCGCTTTCCGTGACCGACGATTCGTTTACCCGCAACCATCGTTCGCCCTCGCTCTGGAGTCAGTTGCTGTTGTCGTCTGACCTACCCGGGGTTAACGGCCGGTTGGATGAGTATTTTCATCCCTCCTTCCAGGCAGACCAACTTGATCTGCTGATGATGGTGAATGGTTGGCGTCGCTATGACCTGAATGCCGTGATGCAGGGACAATATACCATTCCGTCTGTAGAGAAGGAACACGAGCAGTGCATCAGTGGAAGGGTGCGTAGTGTGTTCACTGACAAGCCGGTCGGAGAAGCAGAGGTGGTGCTTGCCATTACAAAGATGAAACATATCGATACTGCCATAACAGATTCCACAGGTCGTTTCGAGTTTCATGGACTGAACTACCCCAACGATGCGGATGCTATCGTCTATGCCATGCGTGAGAAAAAACGTCGTTGCTTGGTGGAATTAGATAAATTGCAGACACCTTATACTCCTGATGTTGGTATTGTCAGGGGGTCGGCTAAAATGTTACCGTGGGTGGATGTTGATGAAGAATTGTTGGAGATGTATGCAAGGGAGAGTCATCTTTTGCAGGAAGTGGTGGTAAAAGGTCATAGAGGATCAGGGTCGCTGTCTGACAACACCACCCTGTCGCTCGACCGCAAGGCGATAGAAGAGGGGGAATATCCTAATTTTGGTTTTCTTTTATTGTGTACAAACATGCTTGATGTAGATTATAGCAGCGGTACTATCACCGCGGATCCGATGCTTTCCATGTCGGGTATCGACAAGATGTTAGGACATGAGTTTGGGCAGTCACCCGAAAATGGTAACGGACCGAAAGTGAAACTCTACGTCAATGGTATGCATATTCCCGACCTTACCTTTAATGATTTTGAATTGGAGGACATCGACCGTGTTGACCTTTATTTAGGTTCCAAGGCATGGGTGTTCGACCCCAATACCAACGGTGTCATTAATATAACCACGCGTAGCGGTCTGAACCGGCCTTCGGATAATATCTTTAATAATAAGATTGTACGCCTTACCGGCTATCAGTCTCCCATAGAATATTATTTCCCCCGCTACGCTCATGGAGAAAAACCTTCTCAGATGCAGCCTGACATGCGGCGTACCATTTACTGGAATCCATACCTGCGAATGGGGAAGGATACTCCTTTGAATATTTCTTTCTTCAGTGCCGACCAGCCTACCCGATACACCATCCGTGTGGAAGGAATAACCAGTTATGGGCGGATTGTTGATGGAGAATTGAAAATAAAAGTACAGAAATGAGGGGATTTCTCTCATTTAATTATATCTTTGCAGTAGAAATTATAATCTATATGCTTGGAGCTATCATAGGAGATATCGTGGGATCAAGATTTGAGTTCTCCGCACCACCCACAGAAAACTTTGAGTTGTTCACGCCGGACTGTTCTTATACCGATGATACTATCTGTACCATCGCCATTGCGGATGCAATCCTGAATGGTAAGGGCTATAAGGAGAGTCTGCTGCATTGGTGTAGGAAATATCCTGATCCCATGGGCGGTTACGGTGGGCGGTTTGCCCAATGGGTCTTTTCCAATGATCCGCAGCCTTATGGTTCTTACGGCAATGGCTCGGCTATGCGCGTCAGTCCGGTTGCTTGGTTGTTCGACGATTATGATGAGGTGAAGGAAGAAGCGCGTAAGACAGCGGCTCCTACCCATAACCACCCCGAGGGTATCAAGGGCGCAGAGTGCATCGCCACCTTAACCTATTGGCTACGAACCTGCCGTATCACCCGTGATGAGGTGGAGGGAAAAGTGGAGAAGGTGTGGCATTATGAGATACCCTCACTGAAGGATATCTACAAGATCGGTGCTCAGAACCACTTCGACGGTACGTGTATGGAGACCGTGCCCATGGCTATCCGCTGTTTCTTAGAGTCGGAGAACTTCGAAGACGCTATCCGTATCGCGGTGCTTGCCGATGGAGATACTGACACGAAGGCGGCCATCACGGGCACACTTGCAGAGGCTTTCTACGAGATCCCCGAAGAGTTGGTAGATAAGGCTTTCGCATACCTTCCCTCAGACATGCTCGATGTGATCACCGCCTACTATAAGCACATCCAGAATATTTACGAAGAGTAGTGCCTTAGTGGAATGTTTCAGAATATTTCACCATTCCACAACATCTTCAAGAAGTCCAAGATGTAGATGAGTTCATCTTCGCCGGATTTGCGAGTTATCGGATCGAGTGACACAAGAATCAGACGGCATTCAGGATGCTCCTCCTTAAAGGCCTTGAGACCTTTTTTATGCTTCGTCTCTACATGTTCTGTAGATTTGATTTCTATAGCCACTTTAGCGTCCCCGATAACTACATCAACTTCTTTTTTGTCATAGGTATGCCAATAGGATATAATATCCCACTTGTCATTATATCCTTTGTATGCTATGATTTCCTGCATCACAAAGTGTTCGAAGGCATGCCCGTAATCATCAGTACCCCGCTTTAAACTATGACGTCCCATTAAGTAGTTTGCTAGACCAACATCAAAATAGTAGAAACGTGGAGCCTGGATGATCTTTCGCTTTATTTCTTTCCTAAATGCAGGAATCTCGTATCCAATTAGTGTGTCATATAGTATTTGGAAATACGACTTGACAGTTTTTGCTGAAACACCGCAATCTGAGGCAATATTAGAATAGTTCAGCATTTCCCCGTCGGAAATGGCTGCAATCTCCATGAAGCGTTCAAACGCATCGAGTTCCCTCACTTCGCCTTCTTCTCTGATTTCTTCGTCCAGATAGACTTTCACATAACCGGATAAACGTTTGGTTGCATCCTCTACCATATAATGACGGGGAATCATACCGTTTTGGACAGCATGGTCAATTTGGAAATCAGTAACCTCTGGCCATACCAAAGGATAAAGTGTTTCTGGTATAGCTCTACCTCCGAGGGTGTTTGCTCCGGAACGTTTGAGTTTTCTTGCACTGGATCCGCTGAGAATGAAGAATAAACCTCTGTCCACCATCAGGGAATGTACAACATCCAATAGTTCCGGAACTTTTTGGATCTCGTCAACGACCACAAGTGTTCCTGCTGGTTTGTCCTGAAGCGCCTCCCAAAGAGAATACGGATTCAACTTAAAAGCTCTTCTTACACTCGGATTAAGTAAATCGTAATAAATTGCCCCTTTGAATCTTTCTTTCAAAAGAGTAGACTTCCCCGTCTGACGTGCGCCAAATAGGAACATTCCTTCATCTAACTTTCTCTCAATATCAAATATTCTCTTGTACATATAATTCTGAATTTTGTGAATGTACTCCAGATTTTTATAAGAAATTCGGGAGTATGGTCACAAATTTAGTGTATTTTTCTGAAGCAGGTATATAAGGCGATCAACTATTAACATTTTTTACATTCTTGTGGCTAAGTCAAAAATATATAATGATAAAGATTGAAAAAAGTGGTTTGTAAATTAGAGATTTGCAACTCATAGGTCGGATCTTTGAGCCACGAATGAAATGTTTACTGCTGCATACCGATTTCTTTGACCATTTGTTCGAAGTTATCACGGTTACCGGCTGCTTTGTTTTTGATGCGTGCTCGGTAAGCGTAAATGGAGTTGGGTGAGTAGTGGAGGAATTCGGCAATCTTTGAACTCTCGTCAATACCCAGTCGTATGAGGGCGAAGATACGAAGGTCGGTATTCAATGAGTTCCTGTCGGCAGGTATGATCCTTTCCTCTTTACGCAGGAGGGCATTGAAGTCGTCGATGAAGGTAGGGAACAGATGGAGGAATACCGAATCGAAATTCTCCAGCAGTTCTTTCAGTTCATCCTCCTTAAGGTGTTCGGATGAAGTTATGCGAAGCAGGTCGTTATATTGGTTGGCTTTCAGTTTACGGTTCACCTTGATGCGGTAGTTGTCCAACTTATTGATATAGTCGGAGCATATCGTGAGGAACTTTCCGATATATTCATCTTTCACGCGCGTCGTATCGTTGAGGCGCATGATGGCATTCCGCAGTTGTTCGTTAGTGTCGGAAAGCATCTGGTTAGCGTCAGACAATAGGGTGTTGTTCTCCTGCAGTTGTTGGTTTTTGACCTCCAGTTGGTCATTGAGTGAGTTCAGTTCATTCCGTGCCTTTGCCAGTTGTCGGCGTTTCTTCATGACGTACAGCAGTGAGAGGAGGATGCCGAGGAGCAGCAGACTGATGATGCCGATGGTCCATCTCAGGTGGTTGTTAGCTGTCTGCAGCTGTTGTTTATACTCATCGTTGATACGTGCCACGACGGGTGCAACCTGCCATGAACGCATATGAGTGGAAAACCGTGTGAGACATTTCCATGAGAAGTCGATATAACGATGTGCCCGGTTCACATCCTCTTTCTTACTAATCAGTGAGTTAGCCAGGCTCCACAGTGATCCCTGGTCCATGATAGCATTGCGGATATCCGCCAATGCCGACTGTATCAGCCAGTAACGCTGCATCTCCACATCCCCGAGTTTTCTGTAAATCTCTGAACGGAAGAATGCCATGATGGCAAAAGGGCGTGTGCCGGGTTCGCATGCCTGCATCCACCGGTCACTATATGTCAGTGCTTCCTCTTGTTTATTCTCGTTGTTTAGTAAATTTGTGCGGAAAGACAACCATGTCATAGAAGTCGTGTCGAGACGTTCCAATAGTCTGGTTTTCATCTCGTTCGCCTGTTGGTGAAAGGCCTGGCTTAGCTTGGGGTCATGCGAGTAGAATCCCATCTCACCATAGAGACGGTTCATGGCTATGAGGTGTTCGTCGTCGATGTATTGCTCGGGTACCTCACTCAGATGGATGCGTGCCTCATTGTAGAATCCTGAGTTCGACAGTTGGTTTGCCAGACTGATGGTAGCGGTTGCCAACAGATCATCTCTCCCCATGCTTTTTGCTAGTTCGATGCAGCGATATTGATAGGCAATGGCAGAGTCGTTTTCAAAGGGGATATATTCCATGTATATCTTTGTTGCCGCTTCGTATTGCTGGATCTCCGTCTTTGCCTTGAGATATTCCTCTTTAAGGTTTGCTATCTGTTGTTCTTTTTTCTGCAGGAAGATATCGGCAGAGTCGATGGCTGC
>JAEEZP010000210.1 GCA_016291915.1 Prevotella sp.
CGTAACTCGCATGAGGTGAGCGACGATATGAAAGATCGTGTGCAACGCCTTGCCAAAGAGTTGAACTTTCGTCCGAATCCCTTTGCACAGAACTTACGTATGGAGGTGCCCCGTCATATCGGTGTGGTGGTGCCTAACCTTGTCACGCATTACTATGCAGCTGTGTTGGATGGCATCGAGGAATATGCCTTGGAAAATGGGTATGCAGTCATGAGCTCCAACTCCCATGAGAACCATGAGCGGGAAAAGGCAGCTATTGACAACTTCATTAACATGCATGTATCGGGGATTATCGCTTGTCTGGCTCAGGATACGGTGGACTATAGTCATTTCACGGAGATTCATGAGATGGGTATCCCTCTGGTGTTCTTTGCACGTACCTGCCTGCCCGACTTGTTCTCCTCAGTGGTGGCCAATGGTGATGAGGCCGCCCAGCAAGCCACACAACATCTGATCGATACAGGCTCCCGGAGGATCGCCTTCATCG
Organism: Prevotella sp.; assembly: GCA_016291915.1. Taxonomy (GTDB): domain Bacteria; phylum Bacteroidota; class Bacteroidia; order Bacteroidales; family Bacteroidaceae; genus Prevotella. The sequence goes on from JAEEZP010000210.1 coordinate 488, forward strand.
GTGGACCGAATCATCTCGATATGGTCGTACGACGGAAACACGGTTATCTCGAGGCTTTGCGGGAGAACAGAATACCTATTGACCGCGAACTGGTGGCCTGTGGGAGAATAGATTTCGATGAGGCTTGCAAGACCACCAACAGATTGCTTGATCTGCCTAATCCACCGGATGCTATTCTCGCATTTAATGATATCATCACTTATGCTGCCTTCGATACGATCAAGTCGAGGGGCTTACGCATCCCGCAGGATGTGGCGATCATCGGCTTCACGGATGGGGCCACTGCAGCCTTTGTCACTCCCAAGATGTCCGCTATTGTCGATCAAGCCTATGAGCAGGGCCGCAAAGCCTGCGAACTTCTGATTCGTAATATCAACGGTGACCGTAAGATCTATCGTGAAGTCATCCCTATGATCCTCAAGATACAGGAATCGAGCAGAAAGAGATAGTTGAGGGTTTAGAGTTAAGAGCTTATGGTATCGGGGACTGTCATATTAAGAGCCAGTCCCCGAATGTGATTCATTGCATCCGGGGAAGGCCCAGGGCAATGGTGGGGCCTACCTGGGAGTGACGACCACACATTAAGTAGGCCCATATAATGGATTAATATCCGGGATTTTACTCATTCATCAGAAACTCCTTGAAGGCGGGGAAGTCTTTGGGCATGAGGATGCTCTGTTTCTCTCCTTTCATGAAGGCGGCGAGGCGGTCGGGAATGGCGACGGGCACGCCGATGGCTGACTCTACCGTTTCCTTGAACTTCGCCGGATGGGCAGTCTCACAGAATATGCCAACCTCACCCTCTTGCAGTTGTTCTGATAATGCCCGGTATCCACAGGCCCCATGAGGGTCAAGGATATAGTTGTTTTCCTCGAAGCATGTCCGCATCGTATCCCGTATCTGTTCATCGGTATAGGAAGCGCCACTGATATATGAGGTGATCTCCTGATGGTTGCCGTGATGAAGATCATAGATACGGGCGAAGTTACTGGGATCACCCACATCCATTGCATTGGCGATGGTCTGTCGGCTGGCTTTCGGCGTATAGATACCTGTCTGCAGATACTGGTAGAAGATATCGTTGGCATTGTTGGCAGCGATGAACCGTTTGACGGGCAGTCCCATCTTCCTGCCGAAGAGAGCACTGCATATATTCCCGAAGTTACCACTGGGCACACACATCACTGTTTGTCGGGCAGCTTCTTCGCCAAGCATCTCCTTGATCCTCGCATAGGCATTGAAATAATAAAATGCCTGTGGCAGGAAGCGGGCCACATTGATGCTGTTGGCAGAGGTGAGTCGGAGATGATCGTTCACCTCCTCGTCCATGAAGGCATTCTTGACGAGGGTCTGACAGTCGTCGAAAACCCCGTCCACCTCAATAGCTGTGATGTTCCGTCCTAAGGTTGTGAACTGACTCTCCTGTATCTTACTGACCTTACCTTTGGGGTAGAGCACATACACATGGATGCCATCCACGCCGAGGAATCCGTTGGCTACGGCAGACCCCGTATCTCCCGAGGTTGCTACCAGAACGTTGACCGGACGGGTATCGGTGGTCTCCTGACGGATGAAATACTGGAGAAGGCGAGCCATGAAACGGGCCCCTACATCCTTGAAGGCGAGAGTAGGACCATGGAATAACTCCAGCGAATAGATCCTGTCAGTGACGGGCACGACGGGACAGTCGAAAGCCAGGGTATCATAGACGATCTTTTTCAGGGCCTCCGCCTCCACATCCTCTCCAAAGAAAGCATCCGCTACGGTATAAGCGATCTCCTGAAAAGTTTTCTTCTCTATCTGGTCGAAGAAGGAAACGGGCAGTCGTTTGATATTTTCGGGCATGTACAGTCCGCGGTCCTCTGCCAGTCCTTTGACAACAGCCTTCTCGAGTGTTGCCACAGGTGCTTGTTTGTTTGTACTATAGTATCTCATGTGATAATCATTTTTTCGTTAAGGTATGAAATAAAGGAGTCAGAGAGAGGGAGATTCCAGACGCATGAACATCTGCATGAACTCCTGGAGTCGCAGTAGTCCGTATTCCCCTTTTGCACATTGTATCTCATCATAAGAGGACACCGCATCCGGCGTGATACCTTTATAATATATTAGAAAAGGCACCGGTTCGTTGACATGGATACGCATCTCCACAGGTGTGGGATGGTCGGGTAAAACTGCGATGCAGACGGGTTCTTTCCATGATTCTGTTTCTTTAACGATAGGAGCTATCAACCGTTGATCCAAGTAGTTAATAGCTTTTAGCTTCAGCTCCAGATCTCCGTCATGCCCTGCTTCATCGGTTGCCTCTACATGCACGAAGACGAAATCCTGTTTTCTCAAAGCCTCGAGAGCTGCGGCAGCCTTCCCCTCATAGTTCGTATCTGCCAGTCCGGTGGCCCCTTCCACCTCAATGATGTCGAGGCCCGCATAATGCCCGATGCCTTTGATCAGGTCGACGGCTGAGATCACCGATCCAGAAAGGATCTGCGGATATTGATCCATCAGTGTACGCATCCTCGGACGGTAACCGCCACTCCACGGCCAGATACTGTTGGCGGGTCGCTCTCCCTGTTGTATCTTCATCTTGTTGTAAGGCTGTTGTGGAAGCAATGCCTGTGAGCGGAGTATCAGGTCATTGAGCAAGTCTGCCGTCTCCCCGGCAGTCATCCGTTCATGAGTGATACCCTGTTCATCTACATACACCTCCTTTTTATTCTCCCATCCCGGTTCGGGTTGTACGAGCAGATCTCGCCACGGTTCGTTGGGATGATCGTGGGGTGGGGCACAGACGATATGTTTGTTACCCCCCTTGATGACCAGCAGGTGACGGTATTGTATGCCCGTGATAAAACGGACTTTTTCATTGCCCAACTGTTCGTTCAGTGCCTGTATCAACGGGTCTGCATCTTTCGTAGCCAGATTACCGCCATTGTGAGTCAGGATGATGTCGTCCTGTAGGGTGATCAGGTTACAGCGTAAGGCCAGGTCTTCTGCTGTCATCTCATAACCGATGGAGGCAGCCTCCAGCGGCCCGCGACCTTCGTACACCTCATTGAGGTCGTAACCCATGATGGCCGTGTTAGCCACCTCACTGCCGGGAGGAAAATCTTCCGGGATAGTGATCAACCGCCCGGTCTTCCCCTGTTTTGCCAACTGGTCCATGCAGGGCTTGTCAGCATATTGCAGGAGTGTCTTATTACCTAATTTGGCGATGGGATGATCCGCCATCCCATCACCTAATATGATGATTCTCTTCATTCTCTCTAAATGATTATATGTTGGCGATAGACATGACATTAGCGAACACACCGGCAGCAGTCACGCTGGCACCCGCCCCATATCCTTGTATGAGCATCGGATATTCTTTGTAACGCTCAGTGGTGAGCAGCACGATATTGTTCGAGCCGGCAAGCGTGTAGAAAGGATGTCCCTGTTCGATCTCCCGGAGAGAGACGCTGGTCTTACCCTGGTTCATCTCAGCCACGAAACGCCAGTGCTTACCTTCTTGTTCAAGTTTCCGGCGACGAGCCTCAAAGTCGGCATCCAACAGCGGGAGATTCTTCCAGAAGTCCTCCACACTGCCTTGGAAGTAGGAATCGGGGATGAAGAGACTCTTCTCCACATCTTCCTGTTCTACCTTATAACCGGCCTCACGGGTAAGGATCACCAGTTTGCGTATCACATCGATGCCGCTTAGGTCCGTACGTGGGTCAGGCTCGGAATACCCCTGTTCTTTCGCCCTCTTGACGGTCTCGGAGAAGGGAACATCGGCTGACAGCTCGTTGAAGATGAAGTTCAGCGTACCACTCAAGACGGCCTCGATCTTCAGGATCTTATCACCGGAGTTCACCAGATCGTTGATCGTTCCGATGATAGGTAGTCCAGCGCCCACATTCGTCTCAAAACGGAATTTCACACCTCTCTGCATAGCTGTCTCTTTCAGTCGCATATAGTGCTCGTAGTTCGACGAGGCAGCCACCTTGTTGGCGGCAATCACACTGATATTATTTTCCAGGAACGACTGGTACAGTCCTGCCACCTCCTGACTGGCTGTGCAGTCCACGAAGACACTGTTGAAGATGTTCATGCCCAGTACCTCTTCCTTCAGTCGGTGAATATTACTGGGGGATGTGCGGAGGAGTTCGCGGTAGTTGTTCAGGTCGATACCTTCCCGGTCGAAGATTGCACATTTACTGCTGGCGATACCCACCACATTGAGTTTCAGACTACGGTGTTTCTTCAGTTCTTCATATTGCTCGCGGATCTGCTCGATGAGTTTTCCGCCCACTGTTCCTACGCCGCAGATAAAGAGGTTGAGCACCTGGTATTCCGACAGGAAGAACGAGTCGTGGAGCACGTTAAGTGACTTCCGCAGATATTTTCCGTCCACCACGAAAGAGATGTTCGTCTCGGAAGCACCCTGAGCACAGGCAATCACGCTGATACCGCTACGTCCTAATGTGCCGAACAATTTTCCGGCGATACCCGGCGTGTGTTTCATATTCTCACCTACGATAGCGATGGTGGCCAGTCCGCTCTCCGCATACATCGGGTACATAGCGCCCGTCGGTATCTCTTTGGCAAACTCATTGTTCAGCACATCCACAGCTGCCTGTGCATCTTCGTC
>JAEEZP010000211.1 GCA_016291915.1 Prevotella sp.
CTGTCCGTCGAAATACACTTTGAAAGCCTTCACATTCTCCAACGTTCCAAATCTTGTCTCCCGGTCTTCTGGATGGAAGTTGTAATGATTGACCGAGATATCCCCGAAGAGTTCGATGCTCCACCGCTTGTCGGGCTGATAAGTAAGGTATGACTGATAGTCGAGGAAATGCGGATCATACTCACCTTTCGTCTCCAGTGATCCCAGCAGATAACGGTTGGTCTTGTATCGGACGCCGTTACTCCAGGAGAATTTCTTGTTGGAGAAACCGATAAATGCACTTCCTCCCAACAGACTACCTGTGATGCTGGCCTCGAAAGGTTTTGGACGCTTGTAATGGATGTCGAGGGCGGATGACATCTTGTCACCGAACTTTGCCTCGAAACCGCCAGAGGAGAACCCGATCTTCTCAACCATGTCGGGATTGATGATCGACAACCCTTCCTGTTGACCACTACGGACGAGGAACGGACGGTAGATTTCCACATCATTTATATACACGAAGTTCTCATCGAAAGAACCGCCACGTACGTTGTATTGCGAAGACAGCTCACTATGCGTGCTCACTCCTGCTTGCGATTGCACAAGTTCTTCCACGGCATTACCGGTGACCGAGGGCGTTTGCTTAATATCTGCTGGGTTCAGTTGTTGTGTGGTTCCCGTCTGTCTTACCTGGTCGGTGACAACCACCTCATCGATGATATTGTCGTCAAGCAGTTGTACGAGTAATGTCTGCCTGCCTTTCGGATTCCTGAGTACACGTGTCTTGGTCTTGTATCCAACCATAGAAAACCTTACCACGACACTGTCTGCAGAGAGTAGTTGTAAGGTGAACTCACCCTTCAGGTTGGTCATGGTCATGCGCCCCTGCTGGACCACGGCAACGGTTGCCAGTTCAACAGGATTATTCTGGTCGTCAGTAACCTTTCCCTGCAGGGTGAATGTCTGTGCGATGCCCTGTGTCACGAGAGCCAGCAGACAGTATATGATAAGGCAAATTCTCTTTGTCATCAAAATACTAACGTATCTTTCGACGGTTTATTGCATCGTAAAGGTTATTCGCGGTATATCCAACCAATAACACTGTTGATGCAGGAGACGGTGAATCTGAACCATCTGTAAGTACTTACTTCCTTTCCTCCGAAGCTAAGGATAAAGTCACGATACTGGCTTTTCTTGAAAGGCAGGCCCACATCCATGAAGTAAATATGTCGGTATTTTTTCTCGTAGGCATACTTGATAGCCCCCCAGACAGTGGCGGTTCCCGGATGTAACAAAGGATAACGCCGTTTGCGGGAAGCCAGATACCACAGATAGGCATTGTCGTTGTAATAGATGCAGGCACATCCCCCGATAACCTTTTCTTTGTGCTTGGTGACAAACAACTTACAATGATCGTTACGGGCAACCTCAAAGAAGAATCGTTCGGGGGGAAGGTAACGGCGAACTTTCAACGAGAAGAAACGGCGAAGCATACGGTAAAACTCCTTCAGTTCTTCCTTGTCTTCCACCTCTTTAAATAATACTCCCTGCTGGTGGATATGTGCAATGCGCTCTTTCATCTTCTCATTGAGACGTTCTTCCGGTGGCATGGAGTGTAGGGAGTTGTGTACGGCCATCCATTGAACGGGGAAGTAATTCTCCTTGCGGAAGATCTTATATCCAAACATCTTCGTACCTAAGTCACTGAACTCGATATACAGACAAAGTTTTCGTTTAAACAACTTAGTTAACTCCTTGAGCATCAGTTGGAATATAACTTCCTTCTCAATGCCTTCTTCGTAGTCGCCTTCGCCGTAGATACGTCCTTGGGAGAATAGATAAGGAGGGATCAGCGAACCTCTTCTGCGGATGGTTGCCAGGAGATGTGCCACCACCTTTCCTCCCTGACTGGCTATCACCATATAGGGCTGTTGTGCGCGTGTCTTCTCCAGGATCTCGAAAAGCTCGATACTGTGGAAGAAACTACGGCATGTCATCTCAGGCAGTTGTTCGCTCTGGGTAACAATATCTATGTGCACCTCCTCGTTCATACCGCAAATATAGCAAATGTTTTTGATAATACAAATACTTTCGACAGGTTTTTGCTTATAAGTAGAAAGTCTTCTGCCTGCAGGTGCAAGGCCTACTGCCTACAGGCAAAAGACCTTCTGCTTGTATCCTTGTTCCCGGAAACTGTAGTTTCTGTACTATTCTTAATGATTGAATGTACTGTTGTCAATACTCTCCCGTACGACAGAAAAGGGTACTTTTCTATAGGAAAAGGTGATCTTCCTACTGAGCATTGATGCTTTGAGTGTCATATACCAACGACTTTATTATTCCTTAAAAATAATGTGTGAAATTTGTCTTTTCAAGTTGTTATTTGTAAATTTGCAACGAAAACGGATTATTTAATGGCATATTTTAGTGAACTTTTAAAACAGCGAAGGAGTTACCGACGGTTTACCGATGAGGAGATCAGTGGTGATGATGTACAACTATTGTTGCGTGCAGCCTTGATGTCTCCCAGTAGTATGAACCGACAGTCATGGCATTTTGTGGTTGTGGATGATAAGATGGCGTTGGAGAAACTGTCGGATGCCAAGGATCATGGGGCAACTTTCTTACGTGATGCCCCGATGGCTATCGTTATCTTGGGCGAACCCCTGGAGAACGACTGTTGGGTGGAAGATGGCAGTATCGCCGCTACCTCCATGCTTTTCCAGGCTGAAGAACTGGGATTGGGTGCCTGTTGGATACAGATACGTAACCGTGGATTGTCTGATGGGACAATGGCGGAGGATGTCGTCCGTGGTATCTTGGATATTCCCGAGGAGATGCGTGTCTTGTCGATCATCGCTTTCGGTCATCCCCTCCAGCGGTTGCCGGAGCATGACGAGGAACAGTTGAAATGGGAGAATGTCCATATAGGAACTTTTTAAATAGGGAAAAGATGATCAATTATGATTTAAGTAAGATAAAGGCCATCATCTTTGATGTCGACGGGGTGCTCAGTGCAGAGACAGTCTTGCTGTATGCTGACGGAGAACCGATGCGAACAATCAACATCAAGGATGGGTATGCCATTCAGTTAGCCCAGAAGGTCGGCTTGAGGATTGTCCTTCTTACAGGGGCCACCACCGACAGTGTCCGTATGCGTTATGAGCGTTTGGGCGTGAAGGATATCTATATGCGTTGTGCGGTGAAGATACAGACATACGATGCCTTCTTGGAGAAATATGGTTTGCAGGATGAAGAGGTGATCTATGTGGGTGATGATATTCCCGACTATGAGGTGATGCGTCGTTGCGGCTGTCCTTGTTGTCCGGCCGATGCTTGTCCAGAGATCAAGGCTGTGAGTACCTATATCAGTCAAAAAAAAGGTGGTTATGGTTGTGCGCGGGATATCATCGAACAGGTGTTGAAGGTTCAGGGGAAATGGATGAGTGATGCCCATGCCTTCGGGTGGTAATATATAATTAGGTGATGAGATGATGAAAGATTTGAAGATTATATTAGCTAGTAACAGTCCACGGAGGAAGGAATTGCTGAAAGGGCTCGATATCGATTTCGAGGTGAGGGTACTTCCTGATATTGAGGAATCATATCCCGATGACTTACCTGTTTCCGAGGTGGCATCCTATATCGCGGGTGAGAAGGCGGATGCTTATAAAGAACTGCTTGCTGATGATGAACTGGTGATCACGGCAGACACAATCGTGGTGTTGGGATCAGAGATCCTCGGTAAGCCAAAGGATGAGGCTGATGCACGCAGGATGTTACAGGAACTCAGTGGTAAGACTCATCAGGTAATCACGGGTGTCTGTATGATGACACGTGAGAAACGACGGGTATTCTCCGTGATTACCGATGTAACCTTCAAAGCGTTTGCGGATGAAGAGATTACGCATTATATTACCAAATACCAACCCTATGACAAGGCGGGTGCTTACGGCATCCAGGAGTGGATTGGATATATCGGGGTCACCGCCCTCAATGGCAGCTATTTCAATGTAATGGGATTCCCCGTACAAAGGATTTACAGTGAGTTACAACGTTGGTGATTTATTTAACGGCGACGGAACTCCGCACAGGTGATAGCTGTTGCTATCGCCACATTCAGACTGTCTGCCGTCGGTCTGCCTTCCGGATAGTTAGGGATGAGAATGCGTTTGTTGACGTATTTTCCTACAACCTCTGAGATACCGTTACCTTCATTCCCCATGATGATAATGCCATAGGTTGACAAATCCTCTTTGTAGATATTATTCCCGTTAAGGAATGTGCCATAAACGGGATAGTCTGCTGGAAGACCGGCAAGCCATTCCTCCATGTCGGTATATATCACATTCACCCTGGCGATACTTCCCATCGTAGCCTGCACACATTTCGGATTATAGATATCTGCCGTGTCTTTGCTGCATATCAGTGTGGTAATACCGAACCAATCGGCGATACGTATGATCGTTCCCATATTACCCGGATCCTGTATGCCGTCGAGGGCGAGATAGAGGGTGTCGTCATCCGGTGAGGGTAGGGGAGCCTCGGTGATGGGGAAGATGCCGATAACCTGTTGCGGATGTTGCAGCAGACTGACTTTGCGCAGTTCTTCCTCTGTGACGACACCATCATCTTTCCTTGGAATAAGATGATTGTTTTTATACCATTGCTCCGTAGCTACCAGCTGCAAGGGCATATAATGTTCCATCAGGTCGGCAACCACCTTGGGTCCCTCTGCGATAAAACACCCTTCCTTCTTACGAACCTTCTTGTTCTCCAGACTGCGGATATATTTCGTGAGATTCTTACTTATCATATTGCAAAGATACGTATATACGAGGATAATGCAAAAGAAAAGTGCACTTTTCTTTTGCTTTTCCGAGCGTGAGTATAAAGTCTTTTTATAGTAGCTAACTATCATGTCAGCCCTGGAGTGTATATACATCTTAGACAAATTTTCTCGAGAATTCAAGAGAAATAGGTACTAAAAGCCCGGCCAATAGTACCTTTTTCTCTCCAATTTTCTCGAGAATTCAAGAGCATCTTGGGTTGACATAAAAGTCAACCCCTACAACCTTACCCGACATGGATGCTATTTCAGGGTAGGATATCATGACAACCTTATGACAACCTTTGACAACCTCCGACAGGTTGTAAAGTCTTTACTACAGCGGGTTTTGACAACCTTACAACCTTTTTTAGAAAAAAACCTGTATAGATTATTTTTTATAGGTTGGGGACCGCAAGCACACCTGTCCCCCGAGAAATGCAGCCCTTGAATGCCCAAGTGGTATTACTCCTTATAAAAAATACAAAGAAAAAGGAACAATAATTCAATAATTATCCGTATATTTGCAGTCGGAGCATTGGCAATGATCAGTGCTTCGCTTGTTTTAATATATGATGGTATGAATACATTTTGGATAAAACTCATCAGCGGAAATACCGCTTTAAAAAGCGTTCCTGTGATTATAATGCTTACTATGAATCCGGCAGATGTGAATAGCGGCGTTCGTTCAACCTATATGCCGTTGAATGCGCAGGAACTGACGGAAGTTGTTGCTCTGGCACAAAGAAACCAAGTTCCGACAATTGATTTAAGGAATATTCGACCTGATCAGCCAATTACATCAAAACAAGTCTTGCCGGGAATATTCAGAGACGAGAACATTCAATTAAAAAAATCTTTCAAAATGGAGGGTAAAAATTATATGCTATATTTTTTAGACCCAGTTAAAAATGTTCGCAAAGATAAAGATATAGTAGCCTCCATATATATGGTGCCGGATGATTATTCATATATTGAAAAATACGGTGAAAGTATGAATTATCCCCCAGGGTTGCAAAAATTTATATATCACGATTTTGGAGATCCTGAAAATAAAGATTATTGTACGGCAGTTTTGCATGAACGACGTTGTGATAAAGACGGGGAAAATAGCAGGTTTGTAGACCTTGAAGTTCGTTTGCCTGAAGAAGTTGCGAATGACTTAATTGATTTAATAAATGATGATACGGATTTAGTTGCTTCTAAAAACATAAAAGAAATGTTTTATATAATGAAACATTAAATGGTTAAGTTTTGTAAAATATTTTAGATAGGCTGCATAATCAATAATTTCATGTTATTGAGAAAGAATACGACATATTTGAAGTATCTCATAGGGTTAAATATCCTTATGACGGTTATCTGTTCCTGTTCTACGACGAAGTTCGTGCCAGAACAGGAATATCTTCTGCATAAGGTGAAGATTGAGTCGGATTCAAAAGATGTGGATGCGGCCCAGCTGAGTGCTTATATCCGTCAGCAGGGTAATTCCAAATGGTTCTCACTCTTCAAGATACCCCTGTCGGTGTATTCCTTATCTGCCCATGACAGTACACGATGGATTAACAGGACCCTGAAGAAAATCGGTGAAGAACCGGTATTGTATGACAGTGTGCAGGCCCGGCAGACGGCGGAGGACCTGAAGACGGCCCTTCAGAATATGGGATATATGAATGCGGATGTGTCGGTGAAGACCACCGCAAAAAAGCGGAAACTGACCGTTACTTATCTCTTACATCCTGACAAGCCCTTCTTCATCCATCATGTGCGATATGATATTCCTGATAAAAACCTCGAGAAGGTTCTTCAGACGAATACGAGTAGTTTCCAACGGTTACGGGAGGGAAGGCGATTCTCCGTCAATCAGTTGGAACAGGAACGTAATCGTATCACCCAACTGTTGACCGACAATGGTTATTACCGTTTTCATAAGGACTATATCCGTTTTACGGCAGATAGTGCGCGAGGCTCCAGCCTTGTGGATCTGACCATGCATATACTGCCTTACAAACAAAACAGTGAGGCCCAGCCGGAGAACCATCCTCAATATTTCATTCGGCAAATCAACTATATCAGCGGTGATGACGGGAAACTGCATCTTCGTTCTTCAGTCTTGAAAGATAATACATGGCTGGAAGAGAATAAACCCTATAACGCCTCATACCTGCAGAAGACATACAATAGTTTTGCACGTCTGCCGGCTGTGCGTTATACGAATATCCGATTTAGTGAAGTGCCCGATACTACACTCTTGGACTGTAATATTCAGATAAGTACGAATAAGCCGAACAGTATCAGTTTTCAACCGGAGGGAACGAATACAGCCGGTGATTTGGGAGCTGCTGCGTCATTGACTTATGAGAACAAGAATCTCTTCCGCGGTTCAGAGAGTTTCAGTGTACAGTTACGTGGTGCTTTTGAGGCTATCACAGGATTGGAGGGGTATTCCAACCAGGACTATGAAGAGTATAATGCTGAGGCGAAGTTGACTTTCCCCCGTTTTCTTCTTCCCTTTATCAACAGAGACTATCGTAAGAGGAGTTCGGCCGTATCGGAGTTGTCGTTAAACTATAATATCCAAAACCGACCGGAGTTCCATCGGCGTGTCTTCTCTACGGCTTGGAGATATCGTTGGAGTGATCAGACGAGGCATCTTACTTACCGGGCAGATGTCTTCGACTTGAACTATATCTATATGCCATGGATATCATCAACTTTCAAAGAGTCGTATCTCGATGATGTGACCAGTCGTAATGCCATCTTGCGATACAACTATGAGGATCTGTTTATCATGCGTATCGGATTCTCTCTGGCATATAATAATAACAATCATGCCTTCCGTGCAAATGTTGAGACAGCGGGTAATTTATTGAATATGACCAGTCATATACTCCACTCGTCAAAGAATGACCACGGACAGTACACCTTGTTTAATATAGCATACGCACAATATGTGAAGGGAGATATCGACTATACGCATGTCTTACGTTTCGATGCGCATAATGAATTAGCTTTACACGCAGACTTAGGAATTGCCTATCCCTATGGAAACAGTTCGGTGCTTCCTTTCGAAAAACGATATTTCTCAGGGGGAGCAAACTCTGTCAGGGGATGGAGTGTGAGAGGGTTAGGTCCCGGCTCTTACAGAGGATCCAATGGGGCAATCGATTTTATCAATCAGACGGGTGATATGAAAATCGACTTGAATGCGGAGTTCCGTACCTTCTTATTCTGGAAGATCAATGGTGCTCTTTTCCTTGATGCGGGAAATATATGGACATTACGTGAATATGCCGACCAGCCCGGTGGACAGTTTAAGATCAATGAGTTCTATAAGCAGATGGCTGTGGCTTATGGTGTTGGCTTGAGGTTGAATTTCGATTACTTTATCCTGCGTTTTGATATGGGTATGAAGGCTGTCAATCCTGCTTACGAGAACAACCGTGAGCATTATGCTATCTTACATCCGGATTTCAGTCGTGACTTTTCTTTCCACTTTGCGGTAGGGCTTCCATTCTGATCTTCCACATATCTTGTTGTTTGACCATAGGAAACTTGAAGACGCCCACACGGCGATAGACAAGTGAACGACTTTCATCCTCAATCTTATCCATATCCCAGTAGTTCTCTACCACTACTGTTACCATGGCAGTGGTATCTGGCTCATGATAGGCAATATCCGTAATCTCTACCTGTGCAGCGGTTTCCTGTTCATAGAGTATCTGCAAGTCTTTCTCTGTTACATTACTGGCCGCAAACTGTATCCATTTCCGGGAATCGTCTGTACAGTATTTGCTGGCTCCCACAAAGTCATAGTTGAAATAGCTCACGCAGAAACTGTCGGCAACCTCAGCCAACAGTTCTTCATTACGCTGAACAGGTTGCTCACAGGAGAAGAACAATGCACAGATGACTATTAACAAATAATTAAATTTCATATTAATTCATTAAATTGATACAAAGGTATATAAAATCTTTGGCATTCACCTCTTTTTTTTCTAATTTTGCATCTAAATAATAACGGACATGCTAAAATTCATCTCCTTCGGTAGTGGAAGCAGCGGTAATTGTTATATGCTGTATACCGAGACCGACGGTTTGCTTATAGACACAGGAATTGGAATTCGGACATTAAAGAAATATATCCATAACTATGGACTGAAACTTACCGATATTCATCATATCCTGATTACTCATGACCATGCTGACCATATCAAGTCGGTAGGGACGATCAGTGGTGATTATTTTATACCTGTCTATGCCACACGTGACGTTCATCAGGGTATTAATAACAACTATTGTGTACGCAGAAAGATACAACCTATCAATGCAAAGCAGTTTGAGAAAGGATCAACCTTGCAGATAGGTGATTTCGAGGTCACGAGCTTTAACGTTCCTCATGACAGTAGTGATAATGTGGGGTATCGTATTCGCTATGAAGGAGTTACCTTCTGTCTGATGACAGATGTGGGTCATGTAACCGAGGATATGAAATCGTATATCCAAGAGGCAAACTATCTGGTGTTGGAAGCCAACCATGATGAGGAGATGCTGGAGAACGGCCCTTATCCCACTTATCTTAAAGAAAGGGTTAGAAGCGATTACGGACACCTGAGCAACCGTGTATGTGCTGACACACTTGTAGAGAATGCCACCCCCAGACTCCGTCATGTGTGGCTTTGTCATTTAAGTGAGGAGAACAACCATCCGGAATTAGCTCGTAAGACCGTTGAGATGATCTTACGGAATAATGGTATTATTCCCGGAAAGGATTTTGAACTTGATGTGCTGAAACGACAGACACCCAGTGAGATATACGAGCTTACCTAAAACCAGATACTGCCTATTTGATAGGTAAGGGCGGAAACTACCCATGCCAACAGAGTAGTGTAGCCGGCTGCAAACAATGCCCATTTCCATTGCCCTGTCTCTCCTTTGATGGCTGCTATCGTGGCGATACAAGGGAAGTATATCAAGACGAACAGCAGGTAGGCAAAGGCAATCAATGGGGTAATGCCGTTAGCTTCCATCTTATGTCTGAGGTTCGTATAACGCTCACTCTGGTCTTTTATAGAATCATCGGCCACCAGCTCATCGTCAGCATAGAGCACGCCCATCGTTGAGGCTACAATCTCTTTCGCTCCTATACCGGCAATCAATGAGACATCGAGCTTCCAGTCGAATCCCTGAGGAAGGAATAGGGGTTCTATCGTCTTTCCCATCCTTCCGATATAACTCTGCTCTTGCTGCTCCTGAGAACTCAGTTCTTCATGATGTGGGAAATACCCCAAGGCCCAGACGACAATACTGGCCACCAGAATGATTCCTCCCATCTTCTTCAGGTATTGTTTTCCTTTCTCCCAGGTATGACGTAAGATGGCTTTCAGGGTAGGGAAGCGATAGGGGGGAAGCTCCATGACAAACGGCGTGTCTTCACCCTTGATGAGCCATTTGCTGAAAATCCTGCTCATGATAAATGCCAGGAAGATGCCAATGGCATACAGGGATATCATAATGACCGACTGATATTTCACGGCAAAAAATGTTCCTACGATCATTATATATATAGGTAGGCGTGCGGAACAACTCATCAAAGGAAGTACGAGCATCGTGATCAGTCGGCTTCGACGACTCTCTATCGTTCTTGTGGCCATCACAGCCGGCACATTACAGCCGAAGCCCATGATCAGTGGAATGAACGACTTTCCATGGACCCCCATTCTGTGCATGACCTTGTCCATGATAAATGCTGCTCGGGCCATATAACCACTGTCCTCCATAAAAGAGATGAACGTATAAAGGATAAGTATCTGCGGAAGGAAAATGATGACAGAACCTACACCTGCTATAGCCCCGTCAACAATCATCGCCTTCAGTGGTCCTTCAGGGAGTATCTTGTTCATCCAATCGGAGAGGGCACCTACACCGGCGTCAATCCAGTCCATCGGGTATTGACCCAATGAGAAGGTGACCTCGAACATGATATAGAGGAAAAGGAAAAACAGTGGGAATCCCAGCCATTTGTGGGTGATGATAGCATCCAGCAGATGGGTTGTCTTATAAGTATCTGTCTTTGTTCCTTCCTGGTATTTCACCTCCTTGAGAGCACCGTGTATAAAACCGTATTTCGCATCCATGATGGCGGTTTCACAGTCTTCCTTCATGAGCGTCTTCACTTCAGCACATGCCCGTTCTCTGATCTGAAGGATCTTCTTTCCTTTCTTCATCTGAGACACTACTCCTTCAATATCTTTGTCACCCTCCATCAACTTAATGGCCAGGAATCGGGTAGAGAAGCGCTGCCTTATCTGCTCGTCTTCCTTCAGATATTTCTGCAAATGAGAGATACCGTCTTCGATGACAGCCCCATGGTTGATGTGAATATGCCTAACGGGGTATTGTGTGAAACGTCCTTCATACACTTGAATGATGGCGTTAAACAATTTGTCAACACCACGGCCATTCTTGAAGACTGTGGGGATGAGCGGAAAGCCCAGAAGTTCACCCAGTTGTTCAGGTTTCAGATGATCACCACGCTGCTCAGTCTCATCAAACATGTTCAGCGCCCCCACCATCTTCACGTTCATATCTATCAGTTGGGTGGTAAGATACAGGTTTCTTTCTAAGTTACTGGTATCGATGACATTGACGATAACGTCTGGCGTCTTCTCAATGATCTGTTTACGGACATAGAGTTCTTCCGGTGAATAGGCACTGAGGGAATATGTGCCGGGAAGGTCAACAAGGTTCAACTGATATCCTTTATAGTGTGCAACACCTTCTTTGGCATCTACGGTAACACCACTATAGTTGCCTACTCGTTCGTGGGCTCCTGAAGCGTAATTAAACAGGGATGTCTTGCCACAGTTAGGATTACCCACCAAGGCAATGTTGATGATACGACGTCTTTTCAAGGCTTCGCGATGGAAAGAAGAGGGTTCTACCTCGATATTGTCTTCTACAAGAATATCTTCCGACTGTTTTCTCTCTGAACGGGTCTGACGATATTCCGACTCACTGACCACTTCTATTTGTTGAGCCTCACTGTGTCGGAGAGACACCTCGTAACCTAATATCCTGTATTTTACAGGGTCTTGTAAAGGGGCATTGAGGAGCACTTCCACCATCTTACCCTTGATGAACCCCATCTCAATAATACGCTTGCGAAAGCCTCCGTGACCGGAAACCTTCACAATAATTCCCTTTTCACCAGTCTTTAACTCAGATAGTTTCATGTTTTATACTTTGACACAAATATACGAAGAATATTTGTGCCAAAAAAATATTTTATCCCCCAAAGAATCCTTTACGGGGATAAAATACCTAGAAATGATGATTTAAACAAGAAGTTTTTTATGCCTCTGTTTCAAAATAGTTCTCCAGCTGTACCTTGGCACTTCCGTCTTCATCATTGCTGAGATCTTTGATGATGACGCCATTCTCCATCAAGGCGATACGGGTACTAATCTCAATGGTGTGCGACAGGTTGTGACTGGACACGAGAATCGTGGAGTGTGTCTCTTTGTTAAGGTCCTCCAACAGGTGTTTGAGGATATTCTGACTACTCGGATCCAGGAAGTTGAAAGGTTCATCAAGGATAACGATCTGCGGTTTGTTGATCAATGCCGAGATGATACCTACCTTCTGCTTGTTTCCTGC
>JAEEZP010000212.1 GCA_016291915.1 Prevotella sp.
AAAGAAGGTTGTACGACTGCTGTTTGCTTGTTAAAAACCGGAATGCTTGCAGGAGCGAGACAAGGCCTCCGCCACAGTCGTTACTGCCTAAACCGTACAGACAGTCGTCTTCCACTGCTGGCACAAATGGATCATGTTTCCAGGAATCCACCGGTTTTACCGTGTCGATATGAGCATTCAACAACAGGGTAGGGCGTTGTTCATCATAGTGAGGGTCGATAATCCAAAGATTGTTTGCCTCACGTTGTACAGGAAGACCATAATGATTCTTGATGGTGTTTGCAAGAAAGTCTGCAACCTCCTGCTCCTGGCGGCTGACAGAAGGGATGCTGATGAGTTTCTTCAGCAAAAGAATGGCTTCGTCATATAACTCTTGATACTTCATAATCGGGCATTAAGAGAAGGCTAATAGGCTCAAACCTTCAAGATT
This sequence comes from Prevotella sp., assembly GCA_016291915.1. GTDB lineage: Bacteria > Bacteroidota > Bacteroidia > Bacteroidales > Bacteroidaceae > Prevotella. The sequence goes on from JAEEZP010000212.1 coordinate 431, forward strand.
TTTCAAAATTTCCAACTCTTCTATGTCATGCAAAGATAATATTTTTTGATGAAAAAGAACTGTTTCTCAATTTATTTTATTACTTTTGCAATTATTATTTAAAGAATAGCATATGCAAACAAGATGTCATCTTTCTATACTAATACATGAGCAGGCAAAGAAATATGGTGAGAAAGTTGCTTTGAATTACCGCGATTTCGGCAGTCTGAAGTGGAAGACTATTTCATGGAACGTATTCTCCGACCGGGTAAAACAGGTAAGTAATGCCATGCTGAACCTGGGAGTGAAAGTACAGGAAAATGTCGGTGTGTTCTCACAAAATACCGTTCAGTACCTGTTTACCGACTTCGGTGCTTTTGGCATACGTGCTGTCACTGTTCCTTTTTATGCAACAAGCAGTGAGCAACAGATACAATATATGATTGTGGATGCCAATATCCGTTTCTTGTTTGTTGGCGAACAGGAGCAGTATGATAAGGCACACCGTGTGTTGCCACTGTGTCATTGCCTCGAGAAAATTATCGTTTTCGACCCCAGTGTGCGTATTGCTGAAGCTGATCCCAGTTCGATGTACTTCGATGATTTCATGAAGTTGGGTGAGGGTTATCCACGTCAGTCGGAAGTGGAGATACTTTGGAGTCAGGCTAATGATGATGATACAGCGAACATTCTGTATACCAGTGGTACGACGGGAGAGAGTAAAGGTGTTATCCTACATTATGGGCAGTACCAGGCAGCCTTTATCGCAAATGATGAGAATCTTCCTGTGGGAGAGAAAGACCGTATCATGAACTTCCTGCCTTTTACCCATATCTTTGAGCGTGGGTGGATGTTCCTTTGTCTTACAGAGGGTGCAGAACTGATTGTAAATACCTATCCTAAGGAGATACAAGACTCCCTGAAAGAGATGCATCCGACTTGTATGTGTTCTGTTCCACGCTTTTGGGAGAAGGTCTATATCGGTGTAATGGAGAAGATCGAGAATTCCGGTGCTGCACAGAAAGCTTTGATGAAGAAAGCTTTGGCTGTCGGCCGTAAGCATAATATAGAATACCTCAGTCGTGGTAAACGTCCTCCATTGTGGCTCCATTTAGAATATCAGACTTTCGACAAGACACTGTTCTCCTTGGTGAGAAAACAACTTGGACTGGAGAATGCGAACTTTTTCCCCACGGCCGGATCGTATGTTTCTCCACAGGTAGAGGAGTTTATTCATAGCATCGGTATTTTTATGATGGTAGGATATGGCCTCACAGAGAGTCTTGCCACAGTAAGTAACGACCATAAGGGTGAACCCTATACGATAGGTTCCGTCGGTCGCCCGATCAATGGCTTGGAAATCAAAATCGGTGAGAATGATGAGATTCTGTTGAAGGGTCCAACCATTACCAGAGGATATTACAAACGTGAGAACCTCAATAAGGAAGCATTTACCGAAGATGGTTTCTTCAGGACAGGCGATGCCGGTTATCTCAAGGATGGTGAGCTGTATCTGAAAGAACGTATCAAAGAGTTGTATAAGACCTCTAACGGTAAGTTCATCGCCCCACAGATGATAGAGTCGAAACTGCTCGTGGATAAGTATATCGAACAGATTGCTGTCATTGCAGACCAGAGGAAATTTGTGTCTGCTCTCATCGTGCCCGCCTTTGCTGAGTTGGAAAACTATGCTAAAGACAATAATATAGAATACTCCACATTTGAGGAATTGTGTCAGGACAATAGGATTATCAAGATGTTGTCTGAGCGTATTGACACCTTACAGCAGCAGTTGGCTAACTATGAAAAGATCAAGCGGTTTACTTTGCTGACAAAGCCATTCACGATGGAGGCTGGCGAATTGACGAATACGCTGAAGATCAAGCGGGCTGTCTTGAATAAGAATTATGCCGATCAGATAGAAGAGATGTATAAGGAATAAGAGAAAAATTCGAAATAAGAAACAGATGATTACACAAGACCAGCTGAAGGATGTCTTGGATCGTGCTGATAAACTGAAGCACTATCTGAAGATTGACGAGAAGCAGATGGAATATGAGGAGGAAGAACTGCGCACACAGGCTCCTGATTTCTGGGAAGATCCTAAGCGTGCACAGCAACAGATGAAGAAGGTGAAGGGCATCAAACGATGGTTGGATGACTATCAGGAGGTGCATACGATGGCAGAAGAACTGCAGTTGGCTTTCGATTTCTATCACGAGGAAATGGTGACGGAAGAGGAGGTGGATGAGGATTACAGTAAGGTGATTGATGCCATCGAGAAGTTAGAGTTGAGGAATATGCTGCGCCAGAAGGAGGATCCTATGGAGGCAGTAATCAAGATAAACTCAGGAGCAGGAGGTACGGAGGCACAGGACTGGGCCTCTATGTTGATGCGAATGTATATGCGTTGGTGTGAGGCCCATGGCTATAAGGTTACCGTTGCTGATATCCAAGATGGTGATGAGGCCGGAATCAAAAGTGTTACCATGGAGGTGGAAGGTGGTGAGTTTGCCTATGGATATTTGAAGAGTGAGAATGGTGTGCATCGATTGGTGCGTGTTTCTCCTTATAATGCACAAGGTAAACGAATGACTTCCTTCGCATCGGTATTTGTATCTCCTCTAATCGATGATACCATCGAGGTGTATGTCGATCCTGCAAAACTTTCTTGGGATACTTTCCGTTCATCGGGTGCCGGAGGACAGAATGTAAACAAGGTAGAGTCAGGTGTCCGACTCCGTTATTGGTATACTGATCCGGATACCGGTGAGGAGGAAGAGATCCTTATTGAGAATACGGAAACACGTGATCAGCCGAAGAACAAAGAGAAAGCGATGCTGCTCTTGAAGTCACAGTTGTACGACCGTGCGATGAAGAAACGTTTGGAGGCAAAGGCAAAGATTGAAGCCGGTAAGAAAAAGATAGAGTGGGGAAGTCAGATCCGTAGTTATGTCTT
>JAEEZP010000213.1 GCA_016291915.1 Prevotella sp.
GTGCTTTTACTGTCGTGCAGATAAACAACCCCAGCAAAAAATAGATAGTCTTTCTCATGTACCTTTCTTTTTTCTCAATAATCAAAAAATATTCACATCTCCATCCTCACAGAGAATCATAGGACGTTGGTCAGGGTTCTTTAAATCAAATGTCACATTTCTCAGCGTCAATCCTTTTACATGACGAGCCCAGACACCGTATGCTGGTATCTTCGGACCGAAAGTCTTAACTTCAGGGTATTGGTCGATAGCCTCCGGTACAACACTCTTTGCATCTTCCTCGGTGCCTGTTCCCAGAAGACGGATATGAATATTTTCCAATGTCAGATTTGTTATTTTATAATTAGGTATTCCTGTAATAAGAATCCCAGATGGGGGAGTCAACTGTGCTTCGTCAGCCGCTACAGCACTGATATTCTTGATAAGAACGTTTTCGAAACACCCTATCGGTTGCTGTTGGTCTTCTTTTTTTCGGAACACACTAAGTCGGGCACCTAAGCGAAAAAGCATCGGAGTACGTACCTCGTTCATCACGATATCCGATATTTCAATATTCCGCAGTTGTGCACCGTCAACAGAAAACAACTTGATTCCTCCATTACGAGTGTTGTAGATGTAGCACTTCCGTATCTTGATATCCTCGAAGGCAGCCATCGACTCTGTGCCGAATTTTATCCCTGCCTGATTTGATTTTAGAGTCATATCCTTCACTTCAATATTTCTACAGGGAGATTTACTGCTGGTTGTTTTAAAACAGAGTGCATCATCACCACTGACGATATCACATCTGGAAATACGTACATGCTGACAACCGTCAATGTCAATGCCGTCATTATGAGCGACACCCATACTGCGGATGGTAACACTGTCAATCTCCAAATCACGGCATTGGAAATAATGACTTGTCCATGCAGCGGAATTACGAAGAGTGATGCCTTTAACTTTTACTCGTTGACAGCGTACAAATCGCAATAAGAATGGGCGAAGTCCCCAACGCTGACCCTCGGGACGCTTATCTATGGCAATATGTGCTGCTTTCAATTCTTTTCCTCTCCCATCAATACAGCCATCTCCTGTCAAGGAGAAATCTTTTGCATCGACAGCTACCAGTAAAGCTCTTCCCACATCAACTCCCAGACCATCCGTAAAAGGATCAAGGTTTTTATACAACTTGTAATCTGTTGCCCCTATGATATGTGCATTTTTTGATAAGTGTAAATCGACACGGTCTTTTAACTGTATGGTAGTTGACAAATAGGTACCATCAGGAATGATGACCTGTCCGCCACCTTGTCTGTGGCATGCATCAATGGTCTTCTGAATAGCCGGTGAATCAAGGTTCTTGCCATCTCCCTTAGCTCCGTAATCCATTACATTATAGACTTTTTGTGCAGATAGCATAAAGGGCAATAACAAGAAAGTGCTGATTAAGTAAAATCTGATCTTATCCATATGTTGTTATTTTCTTTGTATCCATTTTCGATTATTCTTACCAGGGAGTGATATGTTATGAAGAACATCATTTTTTACATCATCCAGCACTAATCCATAGCGATGGTCCGGCTTTTCACAATTCACGGAACAGTTTTCCACGGTCAGTCCATCAACGTGTCGGAACCAGAACCCATAAGCAGGTTGTATCTGAAAATCCCCCACATTATATTTACCGACTCCCAGCTCGGATGGCATGGCAGAAGCATCTTTCTTAGGATGTCCTCCTTTTACGGTCATGGAGATATCTTTGAAACTGATATTTCTCAAATAACGGGTGTGACAGGAGTCTGGCAGGACAAAAGGCAAACCACCGTCTATTTGCTGGTCATCGGGTAATTTATATCCGGCAATAATAGCAGAAGATTCCTTTTGAGAGCCATCATATGCTTTCCAACGATCTGAACGGAAAGAACTGCCTCCGTATACCTCTGATATATCCACGCCCTGCAAAGAGATATTCTCAACCTTACCGATAGGGATATTGGTGATGAGCAATTCATTACGCTGACGGTTGTTCTCCTTAAAACTGAACATCTCAGCATGGGCACCTATCACCCGTCCTCTGTTTGAGATTGACAGGAAGAAAGGTGTTCTGGTTCTTTTCATGACCGAACGATGATGCAGCCTACCGGTTTTGCCGCTGTTCAGGAAGATATTGCTTACTGTAGCCCCATCATTGGTGGAGATGGAGAATCCGGCTTTGTTTGCCCCTAATACATAGATGTTGTCAACATATACCTCTGATATATCATCAGCAGTCTCTGATCCTATCTGGAAGAGGTTGCAGTTGGTATCACCAATAATATTACGGACTGAATAGTCCTTGGCCTTACGAGTAAATCCTAAAGAGCAGTCAGAACCCAGTTTTACGATATCGTCAGAGCCAACCTTTGAATAAATGTTTTCCACCCGTACGTTATTACATGCCATGAAATCGTAGATATCCCGGACATTATTTTGTTTTTCTTTACCGAAATATGTATCGTGCATGTAAACATAATCAGTTCCTGTGGCTAGAAGGACGAAATGCCCGCCTTGGTCAATACGTAGCATATTAGAGATATCTGTGTCGACGCTATCGCCTTTCAGATAATAAGGTTCATCGGTTTTCTCATCATACCAAAGATCTTCCTTGCCAGTGAATCCGCCTATTTCGATGTTGTTGCACAACTTAAAACTGAACATCTTATCGCATCGGCGATGTGGCTCATTATTCATCACTTTATCGCCTGTTACGATATTACCATTGCCTGTTATCCTACCGTTACCGAGAATTTTTACGTTCTCTATCCGTTCACCGACGAACATTGCATTATAAAAATAGGTATGTCCGACATCCTGTTTGGTGAGATAATTATCAGGATCTCTGTATGGTTTGGGATCTGTCGGTGAGAGCCCACTACGATAATCCCTGTCTCTATACCATGTAAGCTCCGGTGGCAGAGCACCGGGGATGGCTTGCAGGGTAGCTCCTTCAGACAAAAAGAGCCAGACATTACTCTGCATGACAAGTGTTCTTACAGGGTATGTACCCTCAGGAAAATAAAGCGTGCCACCTCCATGGGCAGACATGTTTGTTATTAACTGGTTCAAACGATCCGTATCATCATATTGCCCATCGCCTCTTACCCCATACTTCTTCACATTTAACATACCGGAGTAAAACCATTCCACATTTGAACGTCCCTGATAGGGTCCTTCTTTAACATCCATGCAAAAAGCATACAGATGTCCAGGTTCCAAACCTGTTACATACATCTCATTAAGATACTCTTCCTTGTCGAGATTCCTTACTGTTGACCAGGTAGCTGCACTGTCGGTGGATATCAGTAACTCTGTGTAAGGATGTTCTGGATCTGCTGTCCAAGTGAACTCAGCTGTTGTCGGAAGGAATTCTTCTGAAAAAGTATTTCTACAGTAGGGAAGTCTCTTCAAGTCTGCAATACGGTTTACCCCTTCTATCTGAACTTGGGTCTTTTCACTAATGAGAGGCTGTGGTTCTTTAGTGGTGTACCATGCTTCCAACTGATACCTTTTCTGTTCAATACTGACGCCCTTGATGCTCAGCACAATATCATATTTGTTAAGAATTCGTAAATCTATACCTTTGAGATGTAATACTTTTCCATGCGTACCATTGTCTTTTAATATGTATTGACCCACTTTCTGATAAGATAAATGATCCCCATAACGTCCCGCAGGCTGTTGCGGCAGTTGTCTTAGCGGTATCTCTCCTCTTCCGATAATATTAATAAAGGTATTATCAGGTGTCACGTCTATACCATTAGGGAAATGTAAATAGATGTCAGCATTGGGTGTGCGTTGTCCAGCAATGAACCTGATCGTAATATTCTGTGGTAAGCGAGCTGTATATTGTTGTCTGTCTGTCTGCAAAATAGAAGGAAGTGCTTTCTTTTCTGTACGACGATATTTGGGCAGTTCTATACCTGCATCTTTCAACTCCTGTTGAAGTTGTTCCTCACGGATTAGTGTTGACACGACCCCTTTGTCTGCGGGTGTGTCAACAGAGAATTGCTGAGTCAGTCCGTCGTATAATATCAGTGTATCTCCTCTTACTGACCACTGTCGTTGCATCTGCGCCATCGCTGTGCTCGCAGAAAGGAAGATAAAACACCATGCAAGAAAGATACCCTTAAAATGTCTCCCCATATAATTTTATTTGTTAATAAATAACAGATCCATTCCTTTCCTTGCAAGTAACTGTGTCTGATAGAGAGAACGGATCTCCAAATTCGTCTCATTTTGTCCTTCCCATACACCATCAGGACGACCCTTAAACGCACCTTGAGCCTTTATCCCTTTGGTTCCAATGCTATAGTTTTTTCCTGTCACCCAAGGACTTTGTACGACACATGTCTTTGCAAAACAGTTCCATAACACTTGATTGACACCTGCCCAGCCATGTCCAGATCCCATCTTTCCACGATCCTGCACATTCAGTTCACCATCTGTAACGATATTATCATAAAGTGTTCCACATGTCCATCGATGATGGGGCCCCGCATCAGAATATGTTTGTGTGGCTCTACAGTTATAGAAAACATTTGGGCCCATCA
>JAEEZP010000214.1 GCA_016291915.1 Prevotella sp.
TATCAATTCCTCCGGCAATACCGGCATAGCACCGTTCTGGGTGCATACATAAGCACTTACTGAAACGGCTAACTTATGTGCCTCAGCAACACTCTTGCCACTTAAGATAGCTGCGCAGAAAGAACCCGTAAACGAGTCGCCAGCACCTACGGTATCAGCCACTTCCACAACAGGAGTCTCTTGTACTGACATCTGACCCGGTGTAAACACATAAGAGCCGTTGGTACCACAGGTGAGTACCAGCATATCCAGATTGTATTTACCCAGTATCAACCAGCACTTATTCTCCATGTCAAGACCCGGATAACCGAACATTCTACCGATCAGCACCAATTCCTCGTCATTGATCTTCAGCACATTACAACGCTGCAGTGACTCCATGATAATCTCCTTATTATAGAAATTCTGACGGAGGTTGATGTCAAAGATCTTCATACAGTCGTTCGGGGTATTGTCAAGGAAACGATGGATCGTCTCACGGCTCACCACGTTACGCTGTGCCAAAGAACCGAAGCATACCGCACGACAGTTACGAGCCACTGTCATGATCTCCTCACTCTGAGGGATGTTATCCCATGCCACATTCTCCTTGATATCGTATGAAGGAATACCCTGATCATCCAAGGTTACCTGTACAGTACCTGTTGGATAAGGTACACGTGGCATCAGATAAGACAAACCATGCTCTTTCAGCGACTCTATGGTCTCTTCAGCCAAGCGGTCTTCACCTAAGGCACTCACAGCTAATGTATTCTCCTGTCCGAGGAACTGTCCTGCATGATAAGCGAAGTTAGCAGGTGCACCACCCAGTTTCTTACCTTCGGGCAACACATCCCATAAAGCTTCACCCAATCCTACTACATATCGTTTTGCTTCCATATCTTTATTTTATTATCGTTTAATCCTAGGTATATATGTGAATAGATAAAGAACACCCAATGCCATCACTGCCACAGCACCTGCCTGTCCTACAGCATCGCTGGCAAATCCCATCAAGAGTGGGAAGATGGTACCACCGAACAGACCCATGATCATCAGTCCGCTCACCTCATTCTGTTTCTCTGGAACAGAAAGCAGCGCCTCTGAGAATGCCATGGAGAAGATATTACTGTTACCATAACCCACCAGCGCGATACCCGTGTAAAGCAATGCCTTTGTATCACCGGTGAACAGCAATACCATGGCTGCAGCCATCATCAATACAGAAATGATGAAGAACACCTTAGTCTTGAGGATACGCAGGAAGAAAGAACCTGTCAGTGAGCCTATGGTACGGAAGATGAAATACAGGGAAGTAGCGAAGGCTGCCTCGTTGAGTGTCATGCCGACACGCTCAATCAACAACTTAGGAGCTGTAGTGTTGGTACCCACGTCGATACCCACATGACACATGATACCGAAGAATGAAAGCAGTACGATGGGTTTGCCCAACAGTTTGACACAGTCCATGAACGAAGAAGCTTTTCCACCTTTGATCTCCTCCTGGATAGGAGTAACCCACAACAGCAGAGCTGCTAAAGTACCGACAACGAAATAGATCAAGAACAGCACGCGCCAGTCGAGTCCGAACTCTGGAATCATCTTCGTAGCACCCCACATAGCCAGATAAGGAGCCAGGAAAGAAGCAATAGCCTTGACGAACTGTCCGAAGGTAAGGGTAGATGCCAGGTTCTTGTCACCGATGATCAGCATAGCCAAGGGGTTGATACTTGTCTGCATCAGTGCATTACCGATACCGAGAAGTGAGAATGCGATCAACATCACAGCGAAACTGCTGCCGAAGATAGGTATGATCAGTGAGATGATGGTAACGATCAGAGAGAGTAAGACGGTTTTCTTTCTTCCGATCTTATTCATCAACATTCCTGTCGGGATAGAGAAGATCAGGAACCAGAAGAAGACGAGCGATGGGAAGATATTCGCAACAGAGTCGCTCAATCCGAGGTCTTCTTTCACATAGTTGGATGCAATGCCCACCAGGTCAACAAAGCCCATGGCGAAGAAGCAGAACATCACCGGTACGAGATAAATGCTTTTATTCTGTTTCATATTTTTGAATTATTTAAGTTCATAGATTGTTGCCTTGCCGCCTTTCACCTTCAGTTGGTTATACGGCTCTGTCGGGAATACTAAGTTTGTCATGGCAATCTGTCCTTCTGCATCGAGCACTTCGATAGAGCAACGGTCGATGAAGATTCTCAACTGACGTACATTACCCTTCACGTCGGCTGTTGTCACACAGGGGAAAGACTCGCTGAAATCCACCTTGCCACTCATCATACGGTCGAAAGACATTTTCTTCGTCTTAGCATCATACAGCAGCACCACTTTCTCACCCTTTGCATTGGAGAGAACCAGTTCTGTTGTTCCCTTTACCTCAACCACCACCTCACAGGCTTCTGTCGGGTTCTTTATCTTCTTACCACGCATGGTCAGCAATTCTCTGGATGGGGTTACACCACAGTAAGTCTGTCCTTCATACTCATAAAGATCGAGATCACGGGGAACAGAGTTTCCTGAACGGAACTGACGGGTTGGCACCTGATTGGCATATTGCCAGTTGCTCATCCATGCCAAGGCGATTCTTCTTCCGTCGGGGGCATTGTCGAAGGTCACGGTAGCATAGTGGTCCTTACCCAAATCCATCCAGCGGGTATCCTGATGCTCACAGGTGAAGGTATGTCCGTCGAACTCACCGATAAAATATTGGGTAGCAGAACCACCGAAAGGACCACCGGGGTTGATGTTACAGATAAGCATCCACTTCTGTTTGTCGGTACCACGTACCTGCAACTTCATCAGATCGGGACATTCCCAGACACCCTCATGACAACCATATCCCTTACCGAAACTGCTCTCATATTTCCAGTCTTTCAGATTGGGAGAAGAATAGATACGCATCTCCTGACCGACAGCCAGTACCAGATTCCATTTCTGTATCTCCGGGTTCCAGAATGCTTTCGGGTCACGGAAGTCAGGCTCATTGCTAACTAATATAGGATTGTCAGCCACCTTCTTGAAATGTATACCGTTATCGTTGGAGACAGCCATCGACTGTGTCTGATGCTGACCGGCAGAGGTATAGTATGCCACAACGGCACCCTTGCCGAAGCCTGCAGTATTTTGCTTATCCACCACACATGAACCGCTGAAGATCGTTCCCAGCGCATCAGGTACAATAGCAGTGGGCTGTGCTTCCCAATGCAGCAAGTCCTTACTGGTGGAATGGCCCCATGTCATATTCTCCCACATCGAGCCATACGGGTTCCACTGATAATAGAGATGATAGACACCATCCTTATAAAACATTCCGTTTGGATCATTCATCCATCCATACACAGGTGTATGGTGATAGACGGGGCGGTATTGCTCCCTGTTTGTCGTATCGAAAGTATCCGAGAGACGGATCTCTTTCCAGCACACGAAATTCTTCACAGAACCTGTCTTATGGCGATCCACATGGAAGGTAACGTCGAAGAGTAAGGGTGACTGACGATTAGTATATGCATCCAGATCCACCGGCACATAATAATCAACCTTGTCAACTGCCAGACGCACGTTGAAATCCATCACCGACTGGTTGTTACATATTAATATCACGTGTGCGATTTCTTCTTTCTCCTCAACAGGGATAAGAAGGAATCTGCTTGTCGGAGAAACACGCAGCATGGTGTGTTTGTCACTCAAGTGCTCTGCCTTGATTGTCTGGGCACTTAAACTGCCACAGCCCGCCATAAAAAGGAATGTTAGTAATAAGGATTTAAGCTTCATATTCGATGTTATATTTTTTAATACTACTGCAAATATAAGGTATTTTACGCAAACTATATAGCATTTTTGTTACAATTGCTTTGAATTTTTATTCAACATACCGTCGATGTAACAAATGTTATCCTGAAAACACAAAATCTTACCTCTAAAAACAATTTACCTTAATAAAAAGTCCAGTGTTATCGTTATTTTCTTCTCCTCACCCTTGCATTTTACACGAATAGGATAAGGATAATGATTGACTCCTTTGGGTGTTTTTGAATCAGGCGAGAAGACGATAGGAATATGTTCTTGTAAGTTGTCCGACTCTTTATGGAGAACCACCACGCAAGTAAACAAGTAGACGAGTAAACAAGTAGACGAGTTATTGGTTTATGAATAATTGGTTATTGGTTATTGTTAATTGTTAATTGGTTATTGTTAATTGGTTATTGTTAATTGGGTATTGTTAATTGGGTATTGTTAATTGGGTATTGTTAATTGGTTATTGTTAATTGGGTATTGTTAATTGGTTATTGCCTTCGGCGATTACCGTCCTAAGAGATGTCTGACGGACTGATGCCAAACTCATCCTTGAAGCACTTCGTGAAATAGGAAGGGGCAGAGAAGCCCACCTCGTATGCAACCTCCGATACGGTCTTACCTGACGATGCCAACAACAACTTCGCCTTGTTGAGCCTGCTCAACCGGATAATATCCACCGGTGTATGTCCCGTCAGCATCTTTACCTTACGGTACATCTGCACACGACTCATGCCCATCTCACTGGCAAGCGCCTCCACACCGAAGTCACTGTTGCTCATATTCTCCTGCACCCGTTTACGCAAGACTTCCAGGAATTGTGTATCCTGACTGTCTTCTGCCTCGATCACCGAACGCTCCTCAGGAGTTACCTCAACGATATTCTTGCGAGGTGAAACAACAGACTGATTATCATCTTTCTTCACGGCCGCTGACGGCGTTGCCGGTACTGGAGTCTCCGACATACTGCCGACCACCAGGGCATATGCTTCCCTTTCGAGTTGTTGTTTTCTGCGCAGCATCCTCACGATATACCAGGCGCCTCCTAACACCAACAAGATGATAATACCCATCAACAAAGTGTAAACCTGTTGGTGACGATACTGCGTGAGATACCAGTCAGTCTTGTTGTGCAACACATCCAGTCGCTCTCGCTGCTGACTCATCTCCTCGGCCTGCATCATCGTAACGACGGCATTTCCGGGCGTTACGATGGCCGCCTTCATCTTATTCTCTTTCTCGAAAGGTTTTCCTTCAAGAATATTCATCGCGAGCTGCATCACCAGATCACCCCTCGTCGGGTAGATATAACTGGCATCCAGCACCCCTCTCTGCACATAGTCGATACCGTTGTCCTTGCCCGGCAGCGCATCGATGCCACAGTAGCGTGTATGCTCAGCACCGATCACCTTACGAGCACCCGCCGCCATACGGTCGTTCTGCCCAAACACGAAGTCGATGTTCCGCAGATCCCCTTGGTATTCTTTCACTGCCTGCACCGCGCTCTCCTCCGTCCAGTCACCCTGTAAGGATGCCACCAGTGTGATTCCCGGGTAAGCCTTCAGCGCCTCCGTGAATCCGTTGTGCCGCTCCTGAGCCGGTGAAGAACCTTTCAGTCCTTGTATCTCCAGCACCCTACCCTTTCCGTTCAGTTGCATGGCGATATAGTCACCCATCAACTTACCCATCTCGAAGTTATCCGCACCGATATACGCTGTGAATTTCTCCGATGATGTCTTTCTGTCGAAGACGATAACAGGGATGCCCGAGTCATATGCTTTGTCAATGGCCGGCGTAACGGTGACCATCTGGTTAGGTGCCACGATCAGCAGATCCACCTTGTCTTTGACAAACTGGTTGATCTGCTCCACCTGCAGTTCGTCATTATCATCGGCTGAAGCCAGCTTCAGATCCACGTTGTCATACAGGTAAGTACTCATCTTCAGTTCGTCGTTCAGTTTGTCGCGCCAGATATCCTGTGAGCACTGTGACACAGCAATGCGATATGATTTCTTTCCCTTGCTGCAGGCTACCAAGGAAAGAATAATGGCCAAAAATAAAAAGAAGTATAGTTTACGGTTCATCATTTTCTATGGTTATTTCCATGCAAAATTAATAAAAAAACACCAAAGAAAACAATAAATCACAAAAAAACTTTTTATTTCTTCTCTCCTGTCTTTTTCGACAACGGCTATATTGCCTTCTGCTGTTCGGGTGCTAAAGCAGGAATATGATGGATTTGATAAGACTTTTTACTTAAAAACTTTATTATTCGTCTCATAAGAAGGGGAAAACATTGCATTTTCAACAAAAAAATGTATTTTTGCAAGGTAAAATAATAGAAATGATGAAGTGTATCGCAATCATCATCGGATGGCTCGCCGATAAGATTTGGGGAGATCCTGCATGGCTGCCGCATCCTGTGGTGTACTTCGGCAAAGCCATCGCATGGGGAGAACATTGGTTGAACAAAGGGCATCACCGACGACTGAAAGGGGGCATATTAGCTGTCTCGCTGATTCTGCTTACCTTTCTTATCACGTGGGCGTTGTTGCGGTGGCTACGGCCAGTCACCGTCTGTGGCATCCCCATCAACATCGTTATTGAAGCCATCCTGATCTTCTTCTGTCTGGCGGGCACCACACTCATCAAAGAGGTAAAGGCTGTCTTCAAGGCCCTCGACCGTTCTATAGAAGATGGAAGAAAGCAGGTGGCCCGTATCGTGGGGCGTGACACCTCGGCATTGGATGCACAGGAGATCCGTAAGGCAGCCTTGGAGACGTTGGCAGAAAACCTGAGCGACGGGGTGATAGCCCCGCTCTTCTGGTTGCTTCTGTTGGGTGTTCCGGGGATGATGACCTATAAGATGGTGAACACGTTGGATTCGATGATCGGCTACCGTACGGAGCGCTATCGTCTTTTCGGTACCGTGGCGGCACGCATCGATGATGTGGCTAACTGGCTGCCGGCAAGGATCACCGCCCTGCTGATGGCCATCGCCGGCATCTTTATCCATCCGAAAGACAAGAATCATCGCTCTCTCCCTCAAATGTTGAAGTTTATCTTCCATTACGGTCCGCAGCACGCCAGTCCTAACAGTGGATGGCCGGAGGCTGCCTTGGCGGGCATCCTCAACTGTCGCTTCGGCGGTCCGCATATCTATTTCGGGGAACTGATCGACAAGCCTTATATCGGTGATCACGACAGAGAACTGACATCTGTTGATGCGACAATGGCATGTAACATAAATAAAGGTGTAGAGGTTATGATGTTAGTCATCACCCTATTGGGAGTATATTTATTATAAAAACAGGGGCAGGGTTCCATCCCTGTCCAAAAAAATTAAGACAATGAAACGTATAACTATTCTTTTATTGCAGATCACTGCAATACTTTGTATGAAAGCACAGACACCCTCTGTCAATATCGGAAGAACCATCGACGGAGACTCGGTGATGGCTAACCAAAAGGTTATGCCCTATACTATCTACAAAATCAATGGAGGAAACAGCAACTGTCTCGCCATCCTCATGCAGAAGACCGCTGCGGGTGCTTTCTCCGGCGGTACTACCTGTGTAAGTGCACTCGATAAAGACACGAAGGACATCCTCTGGACAAAGGAGATGAAAGGGGTCATCACCCATGCGGACCCCACCAAACAGGGTATGTTAATCTGTAATGGCAACAAAACGATCCTGCTTGACAATAATGACGGTCATGAGCTTTGGAACATCAAACTCTGTCCTGTCTATATGAACGATTCTCTGGACGTCATCGTAGGGTATAAGAGTAATACGACCTCGGACAGCAACCTGAAGGGTTACCGTCTCAGCACAGGGGAACAGCTGTGGGAGACAAAGGTAAAGCATGCTGTGAGCTGGGGATGGAACGATGTGCAGGAAATGCCCGGCGAACGTATCCTGGTGGTAGCCGACGATATCAACGTGATCCATTTACTGACCGGTACCTGCCACTCGTATGATGCTAAGACAGGCTTCTCTGATGTTAAGACTTCCATTCTCATGGGACTTGCCATGGCTGCCGGAGCCGTGGCGGGTGCAGCTGCCTTCGGTGGGGGAGGATATTACTACATGCCCGTCTATGGACCGAATGTTATCAATGGATTGTCTTCGAACATCCTGCAAATGGACTCCTGCTACTTTATCGCCGACCGTAACGAACTGCGTTGTTTCGACAAAGATATGCAACAGAAATGGACGTACAGTTATCCCACAGAGAAATCATCCGCCTCGTTCCTCTATGGAGAGAACAATACAGTGTACATGCTTAACTTCGGCTATGGCCTGCGTAACGGAAATAACAAAGTTAAGCACAGCAAACCGTTCATCGCCTCATTCAATGCCTTGACAGGCGAGCCGTTCTTCTTCAACACACTGAAGATGAAGAAAGATATCGTGGAGGATGCCTTCATCGCACCGTGGGAATCGTTTATCCTCTTCGATGACGGCATGGCATACCAACGGGACATCAACGACTCCATCATCCATATCACGCCATGGGACACGAAGGAACACGGGGAGTTGGTGGCATGTCTGCACAATACAGCCTATGCGTATAACGACTCCACCCACTGTTTTGACCCCATCTCATACGACGGTCATGACTGTCCGGTCTTTACCTCAAAAGGGAACGTGATGCTAATTGACAAAGACCTGAACATCACAAAAAACTACGACGCCTCCGTACTCTATGGTATCAGATTTACAAAAGATGACTATGCCTGTATCCGCAAGAGAGTGACAAAAGGTCTCTTCCGTTACTGGATTATTCAAGAGTCGGGGTTGCCGATCGTGGAACTAACAAGTATCTTCAACGATATGGAGCTGCTTGACAAGGATGTGTTCTTGGTAGAAGGGAACAACCTGTATTACTTCGAGTTGGTACGTTAGCACATCACGGTTCTGCACTCTATAAAGTACAAACCTTCTCTAAATACGTCGTACATTTAGAGACAGGCATACTGGCATCTGATGGTTAGACTTGTAAATATGGCAGGAATCCCCTTCTATTACTTGTTTGTTGTTTATTGGTTATTGCTTATTGGTTATTGGTTATTGTATGAGACATCTTTTGTTATTTCTTACCTTGTGTATCGCATCATCGGTCTTAGCACAAGACCGCGTTTATGATGCTATCGTTGCAGCAGACGGCAGCGGTGATTTTACAACGGTGCAGGCAGCTATTGATGCCGTGCCCGATGACAATCTCGACCAATACCTTATCTTCATCAAGGCCGGAACATACAAAGAGCATGTCTTCATACCACAGCATAAGAGTCGCCTGAGCCTGATCGGAGAAGGGATGGACAAGGTGTTCATCTCTGACAATAAGTTGAGCGGCGGACCCGGAGCCATCCCCGTTGACCGAGCTGCCACCGTGGTGGTGCATGCCAACGACATCACCTTCCAAGGCATCTCCTTCGTCAACTCCCATGGCATGGAAACGAACAGCGGTCCACAAGCCCTGGCGCTCTATGCCAAAGGTGACCGTATCGCCATCGACCATTGCGCAATGCTCAGTTATCAGGACACCTACCGCACCTCCGAGGCAGACAATGGTCGTAACTATGTGAGCAACAGTCTGATAGCTGGCGGTGTGGATTTTATCTACGGCAACGGCAATGCCTGGTTTGAGCAGTGCACCATCAAGATCACACGGAAGTCAGGCGGATGGATCGTAGCACCCAAGCACCGTCCTGTCACCCGTTGGGGCTATGTGTTCAACCACTGCACACTGACAGCCGACGGTAATCCCAAGGAGACGACAATCTGGCTGGGGCGCCCCTGGCATCATCAGCCGCAGACCGTCTTCCTGCACACCCGTTCGGAGATCACACTGCCTGCAGAGGGATGGTTTTCACACATGGGAGGACTGCCGTCAGTGTTTGCCGAATACAACACGATGGATGCCGACGGGAAGGCCCTCGACCTCTCCAAACGCATCAACCGATACTATCGCATTGACGAGAAGAAAGACACCGTCTGGGGTACTGCCAAGAACGTGCTGACCGCTGCCGAAGTTGCCCGTTATACGGTGGATGCCGTGATGGGCGGTGACGACCATTGGGATCCCGTGAAGATCTTCCTACCCTCCAAGCATCCCATCGGTTATGTGATGGTGCAGGGACAGCGTCTGCCGGTAAACCGACATGGCTGCTTTAAGCGGGAAGATTATTAGTCGGTACTTTTAATCACCTTTTCTGGTACTTTCAATCACCTTTTCTGGTACTTTTGATACCCTTTTCCGCCTGTTTTATTGCCATAATCAATCATTTTAAAGATTAATAATTGGCAATAATATATCAGATGGCATATGACGCTGAAGGCGTCATCGCTCAGTAGCCGCGGGTCGAAGACCTGCGGAAAACAATGCCAGAACGAATTTGCACGCTGAAGGCGTGCCCCATCTGTTATGTTGGACAACCCCTTCAGGGTTGGATCATGGTTACGATAATAGGTCCGCGGGTCGGGACGACCCACGGCTATTGAGCGGTAACCGCGTTGCGGTTATGATGTAGATACCCGTGCCAACTGATATATCGTTGCCTAATAATTAAATCCAGTTCACTCAACATCCGGTTTTTCGCTGGGCAATTTACGAGTTTGAGCTCTTAACCCTAAACGCCCGGTCCTCCACCGGATGGCACTCTGTCGCGCTTCAGATTACGAGTACAAAGATAATACATCCAAATAGGCCGATGGCCTGTTATGGACTGTTTTAGCCTGTTATGGCCTCTTATGGCCTGTTAAATGCAGTTATCTTACATATAAATCAAACCATCAAATTCTGCTTTTCTAGCAATTAAAATGATTGATAGAAAGTCTTTTTATGGTCTTATCACTATGCGAGAGACCATTATTTTTGTGTAAATACCATATTATCAGCAACTTATCTAAAAAGTCTTTTTGGTCTCTCGGTCTCTCGGTCTTTTGTGTGTATAAAACCAAAATCTTTTCACTAACGCGTACCTCTTTAATAATATATATATATAATTATTATTATTTTATTTATTTGTATGACAGTGACAACAAAGACATAGGCGAGAGACCAAGAGACCGAGAGACCGTGAGACCGCAAGCAGATCATTTGTCCTACAAATGTTTCATTAATTCAGATATCTTTACAGAAATAAGGCGAAAATAAACATAACATAATTTTATTATGTTAAAACTTGCTAATTGTAGGAAATTATTTGATTATATTCTTGCAAATAAAGGGTTAAATATTTATCTTTGCAGCAACAATCATAAACAAACAGATTTAATAAAAATTATGAGTAGCAAAAAAGTGAAGGGGTCCGCGTTGTACCTCGAAGACGGTGGTTTGATATTCACCCCGTATTCGCAAAACCCGCAAAATTCCATCTGGAGAAAAGCTGTAATGGTAAACAACGGCAAGTTACGTTGTACCGACAACATTGTGCAAATCAGGCTTACGGCCAAGTTAGATGACAATGTTATAGGCACACTGATGAATGCCTTTTCAACATTAATGGTTAAACTGCCCGAAGTATTATGATCAGCTATTTCAGAAAATTATCATAAAAACTCAACGATTCTGTAGTTTTTTACTATCTTTGTACGACTAATTAATTGAATATAATTTTAAAAATAAAATAAAGATGAAAAAAACAGCAATAATTACCCTGATGCTTTTCATGGCGGCAGTATCGCTGAAAGCACAACTACTTTACAAGATCAGCGGCAACGGACTGACAGCGCCCTCCTACATTGTGGGAACCTATCATCTGGCACCCGCCTCCTTTGCCGACTCAATCCCCGGCATCCGTCAGGCGATGGACAACTGCCAGCAGGTTTATGGCGAAGTGGCAATAGACAAGATGATGAATGCCGACAGTTTGGCGATGATACAGCAGGCTATGCTGCTGCCTGAAGGAATGACGCTCGACAAGTTGCTCACAGCCGACGAGATGGCACGACTGAACACTTTCATGAAAGGAGTGTTGGGCATGGACATGACCAATCCGATGTTAGCTCAGCAAATGGGCAAGATGACGCCGGGAGCCTTGAGCACAGCACTGACGGTAGCCTCCTTCATCAAAAAGAGCAGGAATCTGGATGTGCAGAACCTGATCGACCAGTACTTCCAGAAGGTGGCTTTTGCACAAGGTAAAAGCGTGGGCGGCTTAGAGACCTTAGCCTTTCAGAAAAAGGTGCTCTATGAAGGAAAGTCGCTCGATCGTCAGAAGGAGTTGCTCATGTGTCAGGTGGATCATGCCGACATCTTGGAAGAGATGGTTGATAAAATCACAGAAGCCTACTTCTCCCAAGACCTCAAAGCCATCAAGGCAGCGATGGATATAAAGCTCAACAGCAGTTGTGACTCTTCACCCGAGGAAGAAGCTGCCCTCATAGACAACCGCAATGCGAACTGGTTGACGAAGATGCCTGGCA
>JAEEZP010000215.1 GCA_016291915.1 Prevotella sp.
ACCAAAGACGATCTCTGCATTACGCTCATCAAAACGGATGATCACATCACTGTCGTCTTTCTCCAGAATGTTCTTCAGGAGGTTAGCCGGTTTCTTCGGCAGGATAAACGAGGTGGGAACCTCACTCTTCACGGTGAAGATCTTGTTACGCACCAACTTGTGACCGTCGCTTGCCACCAAGGCAAGAGCGTCGGGTGTAAGGTCGAAGAAAATACCGTTCATCACCGGGCGCAGCTCCTCCGTGGCTGTCGCGAAGATAGAACGGGTGATATTCTCACACAAGACGGCCGACGGTATCGAAAGGGTGGTAACGCCGTCGGGCATCACCGGCGTGGCAGGATATTGCTCTGCATTCTGTGCGGTAAAGCGATAAATACCGTTCTGATACATCACCTTGATAGCGAAAGAACCCATGTCAACATCAAAGATCAGCGGCTGCTCCGGCAACTCCTTGACAGCACTGAGCACCGTCTGGTTGTTCACGGCAAACACACCCTCACCCTCACACTCATCCAGCGGGATAACGGTCTTCATGATATTCTCACTGTCTGAGGCCGTTACATACAACTGCTGGTTGGCTACCTCAAAGAGAAAGCAGTCAAGAATGGCTAATGAGTTCTTACTGTTTATTACCTTCGATAAAGTTAAAAGACGACTGCTGAGCGTCGAACTGGATAATGTAAATCTCATTGGTATCTGTTTTTTTATGTAATTTACTGTTTCTGAAACTGGTTACAAAAATACAAAAAAGCACTTAGCAAAACAAAAAAAACACCTAAAAAATTTCTCTTTTTAGAACTAATTTACTAATTTTGCTATCGAAACAGTCGTACTCCTTTTTTATTTCAAAGAAATAACGGATGCAAAAACTGTTCATTACGTTGAAGAACAACTAATTATTTAAATATTTTATGGAGATAGAAGGTAAAATCATCGCAGTCCTTCAGAAGCAGGAAGGCGTATCCGCCCGTACGGGTAACCACTGGGCCAGTCAGGAATATGTTCTCGAGACACATGATCAGTTCCCAAGGAAATGCTGTTTCCGCATCTTTGGAGAAGAACGTATCAACAACATGAATATCCAGGTAGGGGAGGAGTTAAGAGTCAGCTTCGATATCGACGCCCGTGAATACAACGGCCGTTATTTCAACACACTGACAGCATGGAAGGTCGATCGTATCGATCCGAATGCCGTGGCAGCACAGCCCGGTCAGTACGTACAGCAGCCACCCATGCCAGGTGCTTTCCCGCCGCCGCCCGCTCAGCCCGCTGGTCCTGCACAACCGCCCGTGAATGCCACTCCGTTCCCACCGGCTCAGGAGAACAGCACAGACGATCTTCCGTTTTAAAAGATAATCAATCAGCCCTTCAACGAGGGCTGATTCTTTTTTTATTATACTGATCGGCTACAGAACGATTTCGAAAGATGAATCCTTCGGATACCTTTATATTATAAATGAGGGTGAGCATTATAATATAATGTATTTTTTCTCTTGTTAATAGGGGTCGTTTTACCTTTTTACTTTTTACCTTTTCATAAATTGTTGTTATCGTGATGGTTACAACAAACATCGTCTTTTGAGGTAAATTGACCATTCAGTGATCCATTTCTACTGGCGTTACGCAACAACATATCGCTATTGCTACTTTTGAGTTTGTAACTCGTAGGGGTAGGGTTCATCCCTACCCGCATCACGGGCAGACATGAAGTCTGCCCCTACAATTTGATGAGAAACGATGCGTAACGAATCGAACACCCCACCCCCAGCCGTGGGGGCGGGGCCGGGGGCGGGGGCCCCCACTTGTGGCATGTAAACTCGTAGGGGTAGGGTTCATCCCTACCCGGTTACAACGGGCAGACATGAAGTCTGCCCCTACAAGTTGACAACGAGTAAACGAGTTTAACTTCTCCGGTGTTCGATTCGTTACGCTAAACTCTAAAATCTAACCCCTACACTCTATCTCTTTTCTTTGATAAATCCGTGGCGGTAGGCGTAGAGGAGTTTCTTCAGGTCCTCGATCTGCTCTTTGAGTTCCTTACCCTTGTCGGTATCGGCCACCAGCATACGGTGGGATGACATCTCGATGATCTGTGTCGTGCCCTTGATATCGGCGCCGGTGACCACCACTTCCTCGGCACTGGTGAACGGCTCGTGCTGTACGAGCTCAAAGCCACGGCTGTGATAGACGAGCGTATAGCCGGCAATACCTGTCTCCTTGTGATAAGCCCGTGAGAAACCACCGTCGATCACCATCAGCTTGCCATTGGCCTTGATGGGATTCTCACCCTTCATCACATGAACAGGCACATGACCGTTGATGATATGACGGTGAGGACCTTTCACATCGAAGGAGTCGAGGATCTTGTCGATCACCTCCTCATTGTCGCGCATCTTGAAGAACACGCCTTTCTCTTCCTTATGCGTGGCTTTGTCGGTGAGGAAATAACGCTCGAAGGTAGCCATCTTCGACTTGTCGAAGAGGGTAGAGTCGGGGCCGCACCACAGATAGAGGAAATAGTCGATGGCATACTCTTTCTCCTTCGGATCGGAGTCGGTCTGGAAAGCAGAGCGTATGAGCATACCGGTATAGTGCAGCAGATCCTTGCCACTGTATTTCTTCCCTTCATAGAGCTCCACCTCCTTCAGACTGCCGTCTTCGTTCAAGGGCACGGAAGCATGGAAGAGGAGATTGTTGTTATATACCGCATACATACAACCATGACTGAGGATAGCACGCATATGCTTGTGCAGCTTCTCACTGACCATGAACGACTCGTGAAGCTGACGGAGCACCTTCGCTTCTTCCTCGGTCAACCGGTTGGGATCCTGCGGATCGACGGTCGGGAAATGACAGCTGGTCATCGGATATTCGACACCGTCCACCTTACAGGTGCCCTTCTCAAAGTCAACAAAGTTGAATAGGGCGCGGTCTTGCATCTTCCACTTCGGGTGTTTGTTGAACAGGGCGGCCTCCACCTTAAACTGTATCACGGCGATGGCTTTATGCATCTTGGCAATCTGTTGCTTCTGACGTTCTCCTATCTCATTGTTCTTCGGCATGAACTCCTGACAAGGATCATCGGCATACGCCTCCATGGCAAACGACAGCAGCGGCATGAGGTTGATGCCATAACCGTCTTCCAAGGTGCCGAGGTTGGCGTAGCGCAGGGAGATACGCAGCACATTACAGATACAGGCATCGTTTCCCGCACTGGCACCCATCCACAGGATATCATGGTTTCCCCACTGGATATCCCAGCTGTGATAATAGCGTAGGGTGTCCATGATGATGTGGGCACCGGGCCCGCGGTCATAGACATCACCGAGCACATGTAACTGGTCGATGGCCAACCGCTGGATGACGTTACAGATGGCGATGATGAAGTCGTCGGCTCTTCCTGTGGAGATGATCGTGTCGATGATCGTACTCACGTAGGCAATCTTGTTCGCATCGTCAATACGTTCGTGAAGGAGCTCTTGTATGATATACGAAAACTCCGGGGGGAGTGATTTCCTTACTTTCGAACGGGTATATTTGCTCGACACATCCCGACAGACTCGTACCAGTCGGTGGATCATGATCTGGTACCATTCGTCCATGTCTTCTTCCTGTGCCTTGATCAACTCCAGTTTCTGCTCGGGATAGTAGATCAGGGAACAGATCTCCCGTTTGATACTTTCACGTATCTCATTGCCAAACAGATCGTTAACCTTCCTTTTGATGTTTCCGGAAGCATTCTTCAGGATATGGAGAAAAGCCTCATACTCACCATGGATGTCGGCCACAAAGTGCTCTGTACCCTTGGGCAGGTTCAGGATGGCTTGAAGGTTGATAATCTCTGTACTCGCCATGGCTATCGTCGGATAGGTGTTGGCAAGCAGCTGTAGGTATCGGATATCTTTTCCGATTTCATCATGCATGTTACTCATTGTACATTAAGGTTATGTAGTGATTGAATTATTTTTTTTGTTCTTTTATTATCCCGGGGGTCGAAGGGCATGAACCCTTCCTGTAGCCCCAGGCTGTCGTGAAGGATCTGCAGCATACTCTCCGTGAAATGATGCAGTTTGAGATGCTTCAGCATGCGGGTAACCTTATCTTCATCATAGTCGGTATATCTCAGGACCTTATATAGATCGACGAGATGCCGCTTGCTGAGTGTCTTTTGTTTTAACTCGTGAGAGAGGTTGATGATAGCCTGGCAGACCGTCAACTCCGCATCCGAGGGGCTCTCGTCCCTGCGGATCGTCTCGAAGGATGCTTTGGTCAGCGGATTCTTGATATGTATCTGTTGGGTTTCCAACATCTCCTTGTTTTTGGACAGGGTAGGGGCGAAACGCTCGATACTGCCGGTGTTCACCATCGGTGAGCGTTGCAGCTGCTGTGCACCTTTCTCCACGATGTCCGTGATACCCTCTTCCTCGGCATGCAGACAGATACGTCGCCAGGAGGTATCCGACAGCTGGGAATACGTTATGTTTTCTGCTGTTGTGGATAAGCCAGCCTGTAGGAGGTATTGCTCGGCACGTTTCTCCTCCTCTGTCATCAGGAAGAAAGCATTGCTGTCGATCACCTTCTGATATAAAGCCATCATCCGCCGGGCCATCTCCTCAGGTGTTATCGTCTTCGTGATCAGGGCGTTGTCAATCTGCCCCAGACGGTCATTCCAGTGGATGGCTGTCATACGCCGCATCTCCATCGGACCGTCCACCTGGATGGCATCGGCCTTGGTGATAGCCTGATGCTGCCCTAATACCAGCAACGGGATCTTCTGCAGGTAGAAATGGTCCTTGAGGTGCCACGGCTGCATCTTCCCGTGGAGCGACAGCAGGTGGGGGAGATGCTCCCGGATAGTCAGTTGCTGAACCCTGTAGCCGGTGATGTCCCAGCAGGCGTGGATATGTACGATGTCGGGACGCTGTTCACGGATCTTTTTCTTAAACTGTGAGAGGGAATACACCACATCCACCTCAGCGTTCTTGCTCAACGCTGTGGTCAGCATCGACAGATAGTCAGCCAGGAACCCTGCCGAAACCTCTTTCTGTGGTATGTAGTGTAATATTCTCATAAAACGTTAACGTTAACGGGAACGGGAACTCTAAACCAACCTACAGCTTATGACTGATAAAGTCGTATTTGTCTGCCCGTGCATACTGAATCATATATTTGATGCGATGCCAGAGGATGGAAAGCTCATAGAAGAAGATCTTCCAGGTGGGGATGTCTTCATGAAACCGTTGTATCACCTTCCTGGCAAAAACCGTTCGCAGGGTGACGGTGATACATCCTGCCACCACGGATGTTCCCAGTAATACCCAGGGGTAGGGGTTGTCATGGTCTTTTACCAACAGTATCGCAGCCACTATGATGGCCGCCAGGATCAGCAGGTAGTTGACATGCAGTGACAGCGTGTCGATATTGTTGATGAGCCGATGCAGGGGTGATCGTTGCAGATGCTTCCTCGACTCCATGTAATAGAGATGGGTGTTACGCCAGGTCTTCGTGGAGGGTGAGCATTCTACCGTATAAGCGGATGGGGAGAGCACCACGGCGGTGTTCCCCTTCTCAGCGTATTTATTGACGATGAAGTCGTACTCACCACGGATATATTTCAGGTTGCCTTCATATCCCCGACCGTTCATGAACATTTCCTTCCGGAACAGCAGGTTGGTGCCGGCATGGCGGTAGGCCCTGCCCTTGATGGCTTGGCGGAACAGGTACAACTGATTGTACAACAGTTCGAAGCGTTTGTAGGCACTCGTATCGTCATCGTAGTTGGTGTATCCCATCACCATGTCGTGACCGTCCACACACTGGTGAGCCATCTCCCGCAGCCACCGGTCGGAAGAGGGGAGGCTGGAGGGTTCTGTCAGGCAAACCCACTCATGATGGGCTGCCTTCACACCCAGTGTCACAGCCAGTTTCTTCCTGCTCATATACCTGCTGCTGTCGGGAATGAAGGTGACGTACAGGTGCGGATATTTTGCCTGGAAACGTTTCAGCACATCATCCGTATTGTCTTCTCCTTTGCTGACGACCACGATCACCTCATATTGGGGATAGTCTTGCTCCAGCACGGTAGGGAGATGCCGCTCCAGTTCATGGGCATTGTCATGGGGAGTGATCACGAGAGAGAGTGGGGGAAGGGTTTCTTCCTCTTCCTCCTCAACGTCTGTCCCGATGTTTAGTTTCCTGCTTCTGAAAAAGATATTCACAAGCGGTGTAAGTAATGACAGCAGTAATAATACTGCTCCGGCGATAAGGATTATCTTATCAATATGTTCTACCATAAAAGATCTTCTGTTGTATATCCTTTCGGCAACTGTCTGCAATTATACTGAGAAGCCATAGCCTCTCCATAGGCACCGGCAGACCGCAGTGCCAGCAGATGACCGCGCTCACATCGGTTCAGATCGACGGCCTTGGCAAAGACATCACTTGACTCACAGATGGGGCCCACCACATCATAGGTTTCCTGCGGATCATCACAGGTGATATTCTCTATCTTATGATATGCCTGATACAAGGCAGGACGGATCAGGTCTGTCATGCCCGCATCCACAATGGCAAACTGTTTGAAGTCACCTTGCTTGACGTAGAGCACCTTTGTGATCAGACTGCCGCATTGCGCCACCACGGCACGGCCCAGCTCAAAGTGTAGGGTCTGGTGGGGACGCAGCTTGAGGAACTTGGCGTAGGTCTTGAAGTAGGATTTGAAGTCGGGCACCGGCAAACGGTTGGGGTGATGATAGTCGATACCCAGGCCGCCACCCACATTGATATTCTCCACATGGATATGATGGTTGTCCAACTGCTGCTGCAGGTCGTTGATCCTGTTGCAGAGGGCCTCAAAGTCACCCATGTCGAGTATCTGACTGCCGATATGGAAATGGAGCCCCACAAACTGCACGTTTTTCAGCGTCTTCGCATAGTCGATTACCCCTTCCATGTCACGCATCGTAATACCGAACTTATTCTCTGCCAATCCCGTTGTGATATTTGCATGTGTATGGGCACCTACATTGGGGTTGATGCGGAGGGCGATACGTGCCACCTTGTCTTGTTTGGCAGCCAGCTCGTTGATGACTTCCAGTTCGGGAATACTCTCTACGTTAAACGAGAAGATATTGTGCTTCAGGCCGGTGTTGATCTCCCAGTCGCTCTTTCCCACACCGGCAAAGACAATCTTACCGCCGGGGATGCCGGCAGCTATGGCAGCCTTGATCTCACCGCCGCTCACACAGTCGGCACCCAATCCTGACTGACTGATGATATTGAGGATCTTCGGGTTGGCATTCGCCTTGATGGCATAATGCACGCAAAACCCTCTGTAACGGCTGCTTTCCTCGATGATACTCCTCAGGGTTTGTCTTAGCAAGGCAGTATCGTAATAATAGAAGGGTGTCTCTATCTGCCGAAACTGCGTGATGGGAAATGTTCCTTTCATGAATCTTCTATATGCTTCACCAATGATTATTCACTTTTTACTTATTAAAAAGCGTCTCGCTCAGACTCTTCAAGGCACGTTTCTTATCGGTCATGCGGATCAGGAAGGAGATGTTGTAGTTGGAACCTCCGTAGGAGATCATACGTACAGGGATATTCTTCATCGCATCGGTGGCAAGGGTCTCAAAACCGATATTACTCCAGTCGAGATCACCCACAACGCATACGATACACATATCACTGTCAACGGTCACCGTGCCGTATTTCTTCAATTCATCGACGATCTCGTTCAGATGAGCGTTGTTGTCAATACTCATAGACACACCCACCTCACTGGTAGCCACCATGTCGATAGCCGTCTGATAACTCTCGAAGATCTCGAAAACCTTGCGGAGAAAGCCCGTTGCCAACAGCATACGGCTGCTCTTGATCTTGATGGCCGTGATATTATCCTTGGCAGCCACTGCCTTGATCTTACCTCTTACAGAGACATTGTCGATAATCGTACCGGGGGCATCGGGATCCATCGTGTTCTTCAGACGTACGGGGATGCCGGCAAACTTCGCCGGTTGTACGCAGGTGGGGTGCAGGATCTTCGCTCCGAAATAGGCTAACTCGGCAGCTTCCTCGAAATGCAACTGTCGTACGGCCTCGGTATTATCCACCACACGGGGATCGTTGTTATGCATACCGTCGATATCCGTCCATATCTGTATCTCCTCAGCACGGATGGCAGCACCTACCAGCGATGCGGTATAGTCAGAACCGCCACGCAGCAGGTTGTCCACCTCACCATAGGCATTACGACAGATAAAGCCCTGTGTAACATACACTTTATGCCCTTCGTTCTCCTTCATGATGACCGACAGCTTCTCTTTGATATACGTCAGGTCGGGGTCGGCATTTTTGTCTGTACGCATAAACTCCAAGGCAGAGAGCAGCACAGCATCAAAACCTTTCTCCTGTAAGTAGTTCACAAACATGTTCGTGCTGATGATCTCACCCTGAGCGACAATGCTACGCTCCTCAAAACTGGTGAAGATATCCTTGGTGAAAGAACGGAGATATTCAAACTCTGCATCCAGGAACTCACGTGTCTTCTGCTTATAATCCTCCGTGTCGTATAATTCCTCCACATGTTGTCTGTACTTCTCTTCCAGACGGTTGATCACATCGTTGGCACCCTCAGGATTCTTCTTGTACAGGTAATTACTGATTTCAACAAGAGAGTTGGTCGTTCCTGACATCGCTGAGAGGACGACAAATACCGGTTCGTTGCTTCTGGTTACTAATTGTGATACGTTCTTCATACGCTCAGGAGAGCCTACGGAGGTACCACCGAATTTCATTACTATCATGTCGCTTATATTTTTATTTTTTATTATTTCGAATTATCGAGATGAACAGATTACCCTTTGAATGAAGATTTCTAGCCTTAAACCTTAAACCTTAAACCTTTAACCTTAAACCTTTACCCTTTAACCTTAAACCGACTCCGCATCTTCCGTCAGGTCCATCTTGTTATAGTCAGCCGTCACATCGGTGATGTTACCGTCTTTACAACGATAGACGATGCCTGGCACCTGGTCGAGCATGGGGATATTATGGGTGGTCATCACCACGGCAGTGCCCGACATGCTGATATTTTTCAGAAGGTTGACAATCAGCGAGGCTGTCTCAGGGTCAAGGTTACCCGTCGGCTCATCGGCAATGATAATCCTCGGACTGTTGAGGATAGCCCTGGCAATGGCGATGCGCTGCTGCTCGCCACCCGACAGCTCATGGGGCATCTTGTCGCACTTCTCACTCATCTCTACCGCTTCCAGCACTTCGTCGATACGCTCCTTGATCTCGTCTTTCTTCTTCCATCCTGTGGCTTTCAGCACAAACTCCAGGTTTTTATAAACCGTACGGTCATGGAGCAACTGGAAGTCTTGGAAGATAATACCCATCTCTCTTCGCAGTGCTGGGATATCCTTACGACGTATGGTCATCAGATCCCGTCCCAAGGCAGTGGCTTCCTCTGCCTCTTCGATATCCAACTCACAATAGAGGGTTTTCAGCAGGGAACTCTTGCCGGAGCCCACCTTACCGATGATATAGATAAACTCCCCCTCATCCACGTGGAAATCTATGCCGTCAAGCACACATAAGTCTTCTTGACAAATCTTTACTTTCTTGTAATCAATCAACATGGTCGTATATATTATTGATGATTTGCTTTTTCCGTTCTGCGACGCTTGTCCCACTCCGGGTCGTGACGCTCCTGTAACTGTTGCGCCAAGTCTTCTATGCAGAGTCCTTCTTCGGTGAGCATCACAAGGAGATGATACAACAAGTCAGAACCTTCGTATATCACCTTCTCACGGTTGCCGTTGCAGGCTTCAATGATCGTTTCCACCGCTTCCTCACCTACCTTCTGAGCGATCTTGTTGATACCGTCTCGGAACAGTCGGGTGGTATAGCTGTTCTCAGGCATTTCCTCATGACGTTGCTCGATAAAACGCTGCAATTCTGACAGGAAGAGAATAGGGTTACGCTCATTCTTTTCCCCCCAGCAGGTATCCGTGCCGGTATGACAGGTAGGACCATCGGGGATAACCTTTACCAACAGTGTGTCGTTATCACAGTCAACGGCTATATTCACCAGATGGAGGTAATGACCGGATGTCTCACCTTTCGTCCAAAGACACTGTCGGCTGCGGCTCCAGAACGTTACCTTCTTCGTTCGTAGGGTGATGTCCAACGCCTCACTGTTCATATATCCCAGCATCAGCACGTTCTTCGTCTCTGCATCTTGTATGATTGCAGGTACAAGACCGCCCGTCTTATCAAAATCAACATTCATATATCATAATCTTTTTTTTCAATCCCGTTCTTACGTAAAACGTTAACGGGAACGATAACGTTAACAATATGCGCCCAACTATTAATTATTAACTATTAACTCTTAATTCACTTTCTAAACCCTCACATTGATTCCTTCACTCCGTAAGTATTCCTTCAGTTCGGGGATGGGGATCTCACCGAAGTGAAATACACTCGCTGCTAATGCCGCATCAGCCTTACCGAGGAGGAAGGCATCACGGAAATGCTCTTTTTTCCCTGCTCCGCCACTGGCAATCACAGGGATGCTCAGGGCATCGGCCAGCATCGCTAACGTGTCGTTGGCAAATCCCGTCTTCACACCGTCGTGGTTCATGCTTGTGAACAGTATCTCACCAGCACCCCGGTCTTGGGCTTCTTTGGCCCAGTCAAGCAAACGCCGGTCAGTGCGTATCCTCCCGCCGTTCAGATAACAGTACCACCCATCATCATCCAGACGGGCATCAATGGTACAGACACATACCTGAGAACCGAAGTAGTTGCTTATCTCATTGATGAGCTGTGGGTTGCGAATAGCAGCAGAGTTGATGCTCACCTTGTCAGCACCGGCATTCAACAGTCGTTTTACATCGTCCAAGGCATTAATGCCGCCACCCACGGTAAAGGGGATGTTGATCTCGGCAGCCACACGTGTAACCATCTCTGTGAAGGTCTTCCTACCTTCATGAGAGGCGGTGATATCGAGAAAAACCAGTTCGTCAGCACCTGCCTTGCTGTAGGCTTTGCCTAACACCACCGGATCACCGGCATGGCGCAAATCCACGAAGTTAGTGCCTTTCACTGTCTGCCCGTCTTTCACATCCAGACAGGGAATGATGCGTTTGGCCAAACCACCGCTCATAGGCTTTCCTCCTTTCTGTTTTGTGAAGCGATCAGTGCCTTCAGATCGATCTTCCCTTCGTAGATGGCTTTGCCGAATACCACGGCAGGGATCCCACTCTCTTCCAGTGCATGGATATCATCGATGCACGATACACCGCCGCTGGCTATCAGATGTAACTGTGGATAAATAGCCATAATCTCCCGGTATAATGACAGGGCAGGCCCCTGTAGCGTACCGTCGCATGATATCTCTGTGCACAGCACGTTACGAACACCATGGTCGATAAATTCTTTCAAGAAAGGTATCAGCGGCTTTGCAGAATTTTCTTTCCATCCGTTGATGCTGATCATCCCCTGCCGCACATCAGCACCCAGGATCATCCTATCAGTACCAAAATCCTCCATCCATCGTATGAACCATTCCGGATGTGTCACGGCAATACTGCCCACGGTAACCATGGAAGCTCCATTGTCGAAAGCCTGATACAGGTCGTCGTCACTCTTGATACCACCGCCGAAATCCACCGTCAACCGGGTTTGCCGCGTAATCTCCCGCAGCACCCCCACATTCACGATGTGGCGGTTTTTCGCCCCGTCGAGATCCACCACATGCAACCGTGTGAAGCCTAAAGCCTCGAAATGCTTGGCCACATCTACAGGATTGTCGTGGTAAACTGTCTTCCGGTCATAGTCCCCCTTCGTCAGACGAACACATTTCCCTTCAATGATGTCGATGGCTGGTATCAGTTCTATCATGCTTATAAATCCAAAAAGTTCTTTAAGATACGTGCCCCTACATCACCGCTTTTCTCGGGATGAAATTGACACGCATAGAAATTACCTTTCTGCAGCGAGGCAGAGTAGGGGAGAATATATTCTGTCGTGGCAATGGTGTCACTACATACCGGTACATAATAGCTGTGCACAAAATACACATAAGGAGCCTGTTGCACGTCAAAGCCGGCATACAACGGACTCTTCAGATCGTAAAGCGCATTCCATCCCATGGCAGGTACCTTGTCCTCATGGTGTTGCGGCCGAAACCGCTTCACTTCCGCGTCGAAGATACCGATACAGGGCGTGTCACCCTCCTCAGAATGACGACAGAGCAGCTGCTGTCCCACACAGATACCCAAAACGGGCTGCGTCAGGCTGCGAATCACCTCATCCAAGCGACGCTCACGCAGATACTGCATGGCTGAGCGTGCCTCACCCTGACCGGGAAAGAGCACTTTATCAGCTTTCAACAGTTCTTCTGCCACATCGGTGAGCAACGGTTCGATGCCCATGCGATGCAGCGCATTCACCACGCTGTAGATATTCCCGGCATTGTATTTTACGATTGCTACTCTCATCTCTTGTTACTTTCAAGTTGCAAAGGTAGTCAAAAAAAATGAAATCCTTATTCTTTAGAATAAAAATATCAGGGGAAATGTTCTTTTTCTCCCTGTTATATGAGATTGAGCCCCTTGCCAAGGGCGTTTTAATGTTGTCTTTTTATCTGTATGAATCCCAGTCGGTGGGGAGAACCTTTTTTACCAAGTGAACGTATGATATACATTCCTTCAGGCACTTTCCGGATATCGACGGTAGTAGAGCGGTATGGCAGAAGGGCGATGGTACATCCCTGCAATGTCTCTACCATCACGTAGTCGGCATCGAGGGTGGTTCCTTTCTCGGGCAATGTCATAGAATATCCGTCGCAAGCCAGCATCTGTGCAGGATGGTAGTGGGAGGTGTTGGCAGTGGATTCTTCTATTTGTTTGTTTTCCCAACAGGTAGGGAAATTAAAAATACGTAAGTAGTCATACAGTCCCTGTATATTGTCGAGAAGGAACTTTGCCCGGAAGAAACACTGTCCGAGTCCGAGGTTGCGGATAACGTTGAGTTGCCGTTTCACCTCATCAATTTTCCACTTTCCCTCTCGTGGGTCAAGGAAATAGATACCCAGTCCGGCAGCAATGTCTTTGCCGTAACGGTTTTCAGACCAGTCGGCTGCAAACGGGTAAAAATTGTTTTCCTGAAAATACATCATGGGGTAGAGCTGGTCCATCAGTCCATCGCGTAGCCACGCCTGTGCTTCCTGACATACCGTATGATAAGCGTTCCATCCCTTGCTGCTGAAGCGTTGAAGATCACGATATTTCCCTAAGGGTGAACAACTCATCTTCACCTGTGGGTTGATGGCTTTTACTCTATTGTGAATTTTTCTTACAATATTAGTGATATTTCTTCGCCCGGTATTCTTGTCTGTTTTTGTCTTCCAGTTCTCCGGGTAACGGATATAGTCGAGATGAATACCATCGATGTTATAGTTTTTCGTTAATTCGGCACATATATCACTAAGATAATCAGCTGTTTGTGATATCTCTGGATTCATGTATCCGTCGGGTCCTATCTTTAGGATTGCCTTTGGGAATTTCTGTCGCATGCGCTGACATCCTAAAGCATTCCATTTGCCCACCGGAAGGGTTACTACCCACGCGTGAATTTCCATTCCTCTTTTATGACATTCTTCGATGGCAAAACGCAGGGGATCATACCCTGGACTCCTCCCCGGCACACCTGACATACACCCATCCCATGGTTCGTAGGCGGAGGGATAGATCACTGTTCCTCTAACCCTTGTCTGCAGTAGTATAGTGTTGATATTGATCTGCTGTAATTTATCCAGCATATCGGTAAAATCCTTTTTCTGCTTGTTGATTGTCTGTGTGTCACGGGCATAGTTGCGTGGCCAATCGATACCCCCTATGGTAGCTACCCACACAGCCCTTACTTCCTGTTGTGCGTACGATGTGGGGGAGAGTAATATATATAATAATGTTAAACAGAAGAGTCTTTTTCTCATTTTCTTTTATTTTTGGGCTACAAAGTTACATTTTTTTTCTGTAATACAAAGAAAAATACTATCTTTGCATTGTAAAAAAATATATTCTGCCTTGGCATCGTTGCCGTTGTCATGGCAGTTTTGAGGTTGAATTATTAAATATGTTCGGTTGACAGCAATAAAAAACAGATTCAAATGATTACATTTATTATCAGTGTACTGGCTTTGGTAGTTGGTTATTTAGTGTATGGCAAGGTAGTGGAACGAATATTCGGTCCTGATGACCGTATTACTCCGGCTGTTGCCAAGGCTGATGGCCTTGACTACATTGTCCTTCCCAATTGGAAGATTTTTATGATACAGTTTCTGAACATTGCGGGTACGGGTCCTATTTTCGGAGCTATTATGGGTGCGAAGTTCGGTCCGGTGGCTTATTTATGGATTGTGTTCGGTTGTATCTTTGCCGGTGCCACTCACGATTATCTGTCAGGTATGCTGTCGATGCGTCATGATGGTGCAGGCCTGCCGGAGTTGATTGGTCATTATCTGGGTAAGACGACGAAGAGTGTGATGCTTTTCTTCACGGTCTTCCTGCTGATTATGGTGGGTACGGTCTTTGTGTATTCCCCTGCAGAGATCTTACACTCCATCGGTGGTTCCACCTTGATGTGGATCATCATCATCTTCTGTTATTACATTATTGCCACGATGATGCCCATCGACAAGATTATCGGCAAGGTTTATCCGCTCTTTGCTTTCTCCCTGTTGTTCATGGCCGGTGCTTTGATGGTATGGCTTTTCATTCATTGGCCTACCGTTCCTGAGCTGTGGACGAATTTCTATAATATGGGTAAGGCGACAGAGCCTGACAAATGGACTGATGCTATCTTCCCGGCGCTCTTTATCACGATTGCCTGTGGCGCTATTTCAGGTTTCCATGCCACACAGACCCCATTGATGGCTCGTTGTGTGAAGAGTGAGCGTATGGGAAGACCGATCTTCTATGGGGCTATGATCACAGAGGGTGTCGTAGCACTTATCTGGGCTACTGTTTCAGCCTGGTTCTTCTATGGTGAGCCTTCTCCGGGATATGAGTTGATAGAGGCTGCTAAGAATGGTTTCCACACGTCTGCTCCGGCAGTGGTGAATCTGGTATGCAACGATTGGTTAGGAGTTGTGGGTGCTATTTTGGCCATGCTTGGTGTGGTGGCTGCTCCGATCACCTCCGGTGACACTGCTTTCCGTTCTGGTCGTTTAATTGTTGCTGAGGCGCTGAAGCTTGACCAGCATCCTATTCCCCATCGTCTGTATATCTGCATCCCGATGTTCTTATTGTCTATTCTGTTGTTAGTATGGCAGATAGAGAATCCTGACGGTTTCAATACCATCTGGCAGTATTTCGGATGGTCGAATCAGACACTGAGTGTGTTCACTTTATGGGCCATTACCGTTTACTTGGTACGTGTAAAGAAAGCTTTCATCATCACACTGCTTCCAGCCCTGTTTATGACGGTAGTATGTACCACATTCCTGATCGTCTCTCCCAATGCTTTAGGCTTGGATATGACAATGGGTTATGTCGTCGGTGCCTCTGCCTTGATCATTGCTTTGGCATGGTTCTGCACATGGTATAAGAAAGTGAAGAGTTAAGAGTTAAGAATTTAAAAATAAATTATT
Organism: Prevotella sp.; assembly: GCA_016291915.1. GTDB lineage: Bacteria > Bacteroidota > Bacteroidia > Bacteroidales > Bacteroidaceae > Prevotella. Next base: position 15,665 of record JAEEZP010000215.1, read on the forward strand.
AATATACATTTTATTATGAAAAAAATCACAATGCTTTTGATGGTGCTGACAGTGGCTGTTGCCAGTCAGGCACAACGTATTATTCGTTACAACCAGTCACCTTTCCACGAGGAGAAATGTTATATCGGAGCCTCCCTGAGTAGTTTCGACCTGAACTACAGTGGATTGGAAGATTTGAAGATTGGCGCCAATGCCCAATTGGGTTATTTCATTGTTGATGATGTGATGCTGAGTGGTGAGTTCGGCTACAATAATAACGGTAAGGGATCTGACTATTTTTCAGCAGGTGTCGGTGCCCGTTATTATATTCAGCAGAATGGTATCTTCCTGGGCGTCAAAGGAAACTATATCCATCAGCACAACTACAACGATATCCTTCCGGGTGTTGAGGTAGGTTATGCATTCTTCCTAAGTCGTACGGTAACCATCGAGCCATCGTTATATTATAACCAGAGTTTCAAGAAACATTCTGACTTCTCGAACATAGGCTTCAAGATTGGTTTTGGTATCTATCTTAACGATTAATCCTAAGGATATGTTGTCGGTAGAAGAATTGGAAGACCGTCTGATTGATCTTTCGTTTGCAGAAGATATCGGCGACGGTGACCATACCACCTTGTGTTGTATCCCCGATACAGCCATGGGAAAGAGTAAGTTGTTGATCAAGGAAGATGGTATTCTGGCAGGTATCGAGGTGGCCAAGCGTGTGTTTGCCCGTTTTGACCCTACCCTGCAAGTGGAGGTATTTATTCCTGATGGTAGCCCTGTCAAGAAAGGTGATGTGGCCATGATTGTCAGTGGTAAGGTGCGTTCGTTGTTACAGACCGAGCGCCTGATGCTTAATATCATGCAACGTATGAGTGGTATCGCCACGATGACCCATCGTTATGTAGAGCGTCTGGAAGGTACTCACACCCATGTGCTGGATACCCGTAAGACCACTCCCGGCATGAGGATGCTGGAAAAGCAGGCTGTCAAGATCGGTGGTGGTGTGAATCACCGTATCGGATTGTTCGACATGATCCTGTTGAAAGATAATCATGTTGACTTTGCCGGTGGAATATCGAATGCCATCCACCGTTGTCATGAGTATCTGGATGAGAAAGGCCTGAAGCTGAAGATTGAGATTGAAGTAAGGAATTTCGATGAGCTACAGCAGGTGCTCGACTGTGGCGGTGTTGATCGTATCATGCTTGATAATTTCTCTGTTGAAAATACGAAAAAAGCCGTGGATATCATCGGTGGAAGATATGAGACAGAGAGCAGTGGTGGTATCACCATTGATACCATACGTGACTATGCCGAACAGGGTGTTGACTATGTGTCAGTAGGAGCACTTACCCATTCGGTGAAAGGATTGGACATGAGTTTCAAAGCCTGTTAAAACGATCGTAAGGTTTTGAGTATCTTTTCAGCAGTCATACTGGCCGTAGCCTTACAGTTTGGTTCTCCGGTACATTTCCCGATCACCTTAGCGGGGAATTTCGGAGAACCACGTCCTAATCATTTCCATGGGGGAATAGATGTATGTACCGAGACATCCGTAGGAAAACCGATTTTTTCGATCGGTGAAGGTTATGTTTCGAGAGTTACCGTGGGCCTTTATGGTTTCGGTAATGCTGTGTATGTGTGTCATCCTAATGGCAAGACCAGTGTGTACTGTCATCTGAAAGATTTTCCACCGGCCATACGCCTGGAAGTGACGAAATATCGTAGGGAACATGGGCAGCAAGACCGTATCGACGAGTGGCATAACCCCAGTGAGCCTGCCGATATCTATTTTAGGAAGATGCAGTTGCCGGTAGCCAAGGGACAACTCATTGCCATCAGTGGGAATACAGGTAGCAGTGTGGCGCCACACCTGCATCTGGAGATTCACGATACAGATACTTGGGCCATGCGTGATCCGCTGGAGGAGTTGAAGGACTGTATCACTGATCATACCCCGCCGCAGGCACATGCCTTCATGGCCTATCCCCAACCCGGTGAGGGTGTGTTTTGCCACTCCGATAAGAAGCAGTTGTTCGGTTTCAATAGTAATCACCTGGAAAGGGAGTTCACAGCATGGGGAAAGGTAGGTTTCGGCTTATGGGCCAACGACTACATGGAGGGTACTTATCATCATTACGGCATTCGGAAGACCGAACTGTTGGTTGATGGCCGATGTGTCTTCCGCAGTGATGTTGACAGTATTCCTGCTCAGCATAATAGGGTAGTGAATGCCTGGGGTGATTTCCGTCATTATCTCCGTAGTAATGTGTGGTATATGAAATCGTTTATCGATCCCGGTAATCCTTTGCCAATACTATCTGCCGATGAACATCGGGGAATCGTTAATTTCAACGAAGAGCGTGTCTATCAGATTGTTTACCTGTTGACCGATGCTTTTGGTAATCAGTCGGCATACTCTTTCCAAGTAAAGGGCACAAAGGAAGTGCTTAAGAACAAACCGACAGTAGCTACTACGAAGCTTTATTGGAATCGTGTCAACAATATCCATCTGCCGGGTATGCAGTTACTGGTTCAGCGTTGGCAGGTGGCTGAGGATACCCCCCTTGTTCCTGATATCCGTTTTAAGGCCGGTGCCTTATCCGATGCTTACCGTCTTGCAGATTTTCCCACCCCTCTCTTTACCGGTGCTCAACTGTCAATACGGTTGAAACGTAAGGTGGCGGATAACAGTAAGTTATGTATCCGTTCCGGGGACAAGAACCTTGGTGGGACATACCACGACGGATGGGTTACCACCGTGGTACGTGATCTGAATCTATATTACGAGATAGGATATAATATGCCAGAGAATAAAAATCAAATAAAAACAGATAAAATAGTATGAAACGTTTTTTAGGTGTACTGATGATATCGTGCATGGGCGTTTATGCCATGGCATGTACGAATCTGATTGTTGGAAAGAAAGCCAGCTCTGACGGTTCTGTGTTCTGTACCTACAGTGCCGATTCATGGGGAATGTTCACAGGATTGTGTCATTATCCGGCTGGTTATCACATGAAGAATGAGCGCAGGGAGATTTATGATTATGATACGAATGTGTGTCACGGTAGTATCCCAGAGGCATTGCAAACCTTTAATGTGATAGGTAATGTCAATGAATTTCAGGTAAGCATTGGTGAGACGACCTTTGGTGGAAGAGAGGAGATGGTGGATTCTACAGGCATCATCGATTATGGTTCTTTGATGTATCTGGGGTTGCAGCGTTCTCGTACAGCCCGTGAAGCCATCCGTGTGATGGTTACGTTGGCTGAGACTTATGGTTATAATTCTGAAGGTGAGACGTTTACCATCTGTGATCCCAACGAAGCTTGGATCATGGAGATGATGGGAAAAGGACCAGGCTCGAAAGGTGTCGTATGGGTAGCCATGCGTATCCCCGATGATGCTATCTGTGCACATGCGAACCAAAGTCGTATCCGTCAATTCTTCCACGGAAAGAAGATCAATCCGAAGGGTGTCTATCCGGTAGAGGGCGCCAAGCCTCTGGATATCTATTACTCCAAGGATGTGATTGATTATGCACGTCGTAATGGATGGTATAACGGAAAGGATGCTGACTTTGCCTTCAACGAGGTATATGCCTATCCGGATTTCTCCGGTCGTCGTTTCTGTGAGGCTCGTGTGTGGAGTTTCTTCAACCATTTTTCTAATGACATGGATAAGTATCTGCCGTATGCCATGGGCACAGTGAAGGATGCAGAGCCGATGCCGCTGTGGATTGTCCCCAACCGAAAGGTTACCCGTCAGGATGTGGCTGAGTGTATGCGTGATCATTATGAGGGAACCCCCATGTCTTTGGATAACGATCCCGGACAGGGTATGTGGGGCATGCCTTATCGTCCGACACCCTTGACTTATGAGGTAAACGGAAAGAAATATTTCAATGAGCGTCCTATCTCTACCCAACAGGCTGGTTTCTCTTATGTTGTACAGTTAAGGAATTGGCTGCCTCGTGAGATCGGTGGTATTATCTGGTTTGGTAATGATGATGGTAACATGGTGGCATTCACACCTATCTACTGTTGTGCTACTCGTCAGCCGGAGTGTTATAACACCCCGGGGGCTGATGCTGTTACTTTCTCTGACAAGAATGCTTTCTGGGTTTGCAATTGGGTTTCAAATATGGTATATCCCCGATACTCCATGATGTTCCCATCGTTGAAGGAGGTGCGCGACTCGTTGGAAGCTTCATATACCTTGGCGCAGGAACATGTTGAACGTACGGCAAAAGCGCTGTATGAGCAGAATCCCAAGACAACTGTCAAGTACCTGACAAACTACAGTTGTGAGAAGGCTGACCAGATGATTGCCTGCTGGCGTCAGTTGGCTTACTACCTGATTGTGAAATACAATGATATGGTAATAAAACCGGAGACAAAACGTGGTGTGTTTAAGAAAACACCGGAGGGCCTTGGAGAGAAGATTATCCGTCCTGGTTATCCGGAGAATGTAGCAAAAGAGATCGTCAGACAAGCTGGCGATCGTCTGGCGGTGCCTGATTGGAAATAATCTTATCTAGATTGAACAATCATAGGGACAGGTCTGCTTTGCGGCCTGTCCCCAAACTTTATTCTCCTCACCTCTTTAAGGGGAGAGGCAGGGGTGGGGTATCACCTCATTATAACCTTAATCGCTTTACTACCAACCTTCACGATAGCAATATCGCCAGTATGGAGAAGGGTGTTGATAGTGGCGATGCCATTATGACTTGTGCTAGATCCTTGCCGAATGCCGTTGGTGGAATAAATGCTGATACGCTCGCCATCATCGGCACCTTGGATGCTGATGTTTCCATTATTCGCTTGGATAAGTAATGGCCGGAGACTCATCGGCTTTGCACTGGTTGTAATATTGGCTGTGAATACGGCATCCGTCCACACCAATGTGGCGGTAGCCACATCACTGTTATCATATCCTGACTTTGTGGCATATACGCTTATCTCATAAGTAGCAGATAGATCCACACTACTCTCATACCCTTTCTTAATGTCAGAATCGGTTACCTCATAAACGAACTCTGCTCCTTCTGTCTCACAACTGAATGACAGTTTTTTATTTGAATAACAGATGGTAGGGGTAGCACATTTTTGGCTAGTAGGTGTTTCACCATCTATCGCCACAATCTGCTTGAAGTTCTTCCAGGGAATTGTTTCCTTATACACATCTATGGATGCTGCCGGAACATGTAATGTTGCGTATTCGATATGGGAGTCATAAAAGGCATCACTACTCGTGGTTGGCACATTGTTTGCATAACACGTGACAGCGGTCAAACCACTACAGCCTTGGAAAGCACTGTTCCCGATGGAAGTTACGCTGTTTGGAATCAAGACAGAGGTCAAGCTATTACAGAAAGCGAAAGCAAAGCTTTCGATGGAAGTCACGATGTTGGGTATCGTGATAGAGGTCAATGCGCTGCAACCAGAGAAAGCACTGTTCCCGATGGAAATCACGCTGTTGGGTATCGTGACAGAGGTTAAACCACTACAATTGGCGAAAGCAGAGAATTCGATGGAAGTCACACTGTTGGGTATCGTGACAGAAGTCAAACTACTGCACTCACGAAAAGCAGCGTATCCTATAGAAGTCACGCTGTTAGGGATAGTAACAGAGATCAAGCTACTGCAGCCGGAGAAAGCATCATATCCGATAGAAGTTACACTGTTGGGGATTGTTATGGATGTTAAACCACTACAGCCTTGGTATTTGCAAATCATTGTGTACCAATTTGTTTCGATTAAAACGGTAGAAAAGTGATTACGTGGATTTTCTGGAGGATGAAAAAGACAAAGAATTAACGTTTTTAACTTTTGTAAACCACAAAAATGGAGTTGGTGTGCAAATTCTGTACAGAAGTTATTCTCGCAAAGAAGAACTCTGGCTATATCCGCTCTTTTTTTGCCTACAAGGTACAAAAACTCTTAATAATCTCAAAAAAACATTCATAAGTGTCATTTGTTGAGTGAAAGTTCTTTTGTTATCGATTATTTTGTATATCTTTGCGTTCAAATTAAAGATATTTGCAAATGAAAGATTTAAATCGTATTAAAGTGGTACTCGTTGAAAAGAAGCGAACAGCAAAATGGCTTGCTGAGGAATTAGGCAAGAACCCTGCTACTGTGAGTAAGTGGTGTACCAACGTATCTCAGCCAGACTTATACACATTAGACAAAATAGCAACATTACTTGACATTGATAAGCGAGAACTTATAACGGGCAAAGATTGAAAGCATGGAAGATATCATACTGATTCAACAATCCGAATATGATGCAATTCT
>JAEEZP010000216.1 GCA_016291915.1 Prevotella sp.
CCATCCCCAGGCTATGGAAAGGACAATAAGCAAGATATGCCGCACCTTGCGGAAAGTCAACAAAAGCAACAAAAGAATCAAGACCACTGCCAACGACACGGATATCAGACAGTCTTTCTTAATCTGTGAGGCATTAGCAACCGCTACAGCAGGACCACCAATGACACGGATATCTGCTTGGGCGAAAGCTGATGACTCTCTGACACTGTCGGCTATCTCTTCTAAAGTTTGGAGCAAATGCGAATTGTTCTCCGTCTCACTTGAGCCATAGGGTGAGTTGAGAATAGCGATGGCCCGACTCATATCAGGCGAGAAAATGTAGCCATCGTAGAGTTCGTAATTCATGGAACCCGCCGAACGCTGCAATTGTTGGACCGCTGGGGTGAAGAGACTCAGCGGATCCCGCTGGATGTTTTCCGTAAGCAGTCCCCCTACAGGGAAGAGCAACATCTGCTTGTCAGCCTGTAGCTGCTGGTGCAAATAGTCAGGAATAGCTAACAGACTATCCATTCGGATATAGTCTTCTTCAGTGAGGAAAAAAGGAATATGCGAATAGACGAAAGCCGTAAGTTCATCCATCTTTTCCATATCTATCTGGGTAATCAAGTTAATACCCAGATTTCGCTGTTGATAAACCTCGGCAAAAGCATCAACCGCCTCCACTAAACGGTCAGGATCCACTTGTGTGGAATCCTCTTGTTGGAAAATAACAAACAACCTATTAGCGCCAGAGATGTCCTGCCAGACGCGCATGGCCTTCTGGTGGTTTCCCGAAAGAGGCAAAAAATCAGAGATCTCCTCCACATAACTCAAACGGGTAATCTGAAAGATCAGGAAAACCGTCAGCAGCAGGAAGGGAAGCCAGCCCGCAAGCCGGTGTCCACGGAAATAATCAAATATGTGGAGAATCAGTTTTGTCATCTATTATCAACAGGATTAGAATAGATGCCTAGGAAAATATCTTTCAGCTGATCCAAGTCACAGGTATCGCTGTAGAACTCCAGTTTGTTGAGTCGCTCCATGAAAGTATTGAACTGCTCCTGCGTGTAAAGGTCATTATATTTCGTACTGCCGTAACGAATGTCATGGGCAATATAATTATTCGGATAGAGCCGATAAGCCGTATTAATACGGTTATCAATCAGTTGAGCCACGGCTTTATGGTATTCATTGTTGGTCAGCTTTTCATGCACACTCAATTCTGCTTTAGAAATAGGCGCACAAAGTTCGATATGAACATGTCCTTTATGTTGAAGAATACCCGTCAGGATACTATTGATATCCTCACCCGGTTTCTTTGTATATTTAGCATACTGCGACTGATAAAGTTCAAGGGCTTTGAGTACATCACACGACTCCCACTCGTAGGAAATGCTGACGGGGACAATATGCAGTTCGGAAAGAGCCTTGATCTTATCACTGAGTTTGCTCATGCAGAACATTTTGATGATGCCCTGATCGGTACGGTCAACCCCGTCTTTAGTACGGCCGTTGCGTTGGGCTATCCAGACTGACTGATGCTTCTCTGTAATAGTATGGCGAATATATTCTGAAAGATGCATGGAACTTTTATAAAATTCCTTTATGTTACCCCCAGGACGCTCAACACGGAACATCTTATTCGATTTACCAATATCTACCACCAACGGATTCGTCATCAGATTTGCCCCAAAAGTTATCTCCGTCGTATCAAAGCCATTCTTGATGAGGAAATTCTGGAGCAAACTGGCATCCAGCATAATATCACGATGATTAGACACATAGAGATAGCTACGCTCAGGACTGAGCCGCTCCAAACCTGAACAAGAAAAATGTGCGATGCTATTTTCTATGATTCGGTCATTGACCAGCGTCATCGTCCGCTCCTGAAACTCTCTAACTGTCTTATAACTGCGAATCCGTTCACGCACATCCTCCAAGGGTTCGTCAGGATATACATAGGATGCCAATAAAGGAAACGACCGACTATCAGCAATGCGTTGCATCGCTGCTGGAATTTCTTCTTCGTAATATGGACGAATATCGTCGAAACGGGAGTCTTTTATCATTTTCATTGAAGATTTATTCATTAGGAATAAGGGCTAGAAGGGTGGTGCTGAGCCACTCCAGGAAAGCGTTTTTCCATTGGCGGCATTCAGCCGTGCCTTTTTGGTCTGAGGCGCCGAAGCCATGTCCACCCGTCTGATATTGATAATACACATGGGGAACTTTATTAGCCGTCAGGGCAGAATCGAGCAATACTGAGTTTTGAAAATCCACCACAGGGTCATCTTTGCAGTTTACCAGGAATACAGGCGGACAATCATAAGGGACATGCTTTTCAAGCGAAAGGGAATCACGCAACGTTTGATTACGTTTCTTGCTTTCACCCAACAGTCCACGACGGGAACGCCTGTGGACGCAGGGAGCTGACATCGTGACAACCGGATAGATGGGAGCCACAAAGGCAGGCCGGTCAGATGAAGTGAAAAACTCTGCTGCATACATGGCCAAATGACCACCTGCCGAGAACCCCATTACCCCTATCTTACAAGTATCAACACCATACAAACCAGCATGGGATTTCACATAACGGATGGCCTGGCGAAGATCTTCCTGTGCATCTGGATAACGGTTACCCCGAAAAACATAACGGTAGTGGGTGATGAAAGCTGGGACGTAGGCCGTACGATAGCGCAGCACAAATGCAGCTATTCCCTGCTGTTGCAGCCAACGGGCCACTTCACAACCTTCCGTTTCCATGTCATGCCAAAAATAACTACCTCCTGGACAGATGATGATAGCAGGACGAGTACCAGATGTTGAAAATTGAGCATTAGAAGAAGTGTTTGCTGGATAGGGCATTAACACCACTTTTTTTTGACAAGAAATACCTTCCCAGATATTTACCTGAGCTGAAGCGGTAACGTTAACGCCTATCAGAACGGAGACGAAAACGATGGCGAAGATGTGCCTACTTTTCTTCATTCTTCTGTTTTTCCTCTTCTTGATTTATCTTCTCTATCACATAACCAGAACCCAAAATGGCTTCACTGGTAGTAATTGCTGTCAGCGGCACACCGCAGAATCCATGCAGGTTGTTGTTCTGCCCTGTGAGTAGCAGGTTTTTTATCTTGGTAACTACG
>JAEEZP010000021.1 GCA_016291915.1 Prevotella sp.
AAAATAAACTGTCGGGCAACGATCTCATTACGGAAAGCCTTACCGATCTGCGCAATACCGAAAGGAATCTTCATACGACCGGTCTTCTGCACGTTCAGGTAGTTCACAAAGATACCTTGAGCGGTTTCCGGACGGAGATACACCTTCATGCTGTTTTCGGCAGAAGCACCCATCTCGGTAGAGAACATCAGGTTAAACTGACGTACATCGGTCCAGTTACGTGTACCACTGATAGGACATACAATCTCTTCATCGAGAATGATCTGTCTGAGCTCATCCAGATCCATGGCATTCATGGCCACGGAATAGCGCTCGTGCAGAGCATCACGTTTCTGTTGATTTTCCAGCACACGTGCATTGGTAGCACGGAACTGAGCCTCATCAAACTTCTCACCGAAACGTTTCTTTGCCTTCTGTATCTCTTTGTCTATCTTATCTTCATACTTGGCAATCTGCTCCTCGATGAGCACATCCGCACGATAACGTTTCTTCGAATCACGGTTGTCTATCAGAGGATCATTGAAAGCATCCACATGTCCTGATGCCTTCCAGATCGTAGGATGCATGAAGATGGCAGAGTCGATACCCACGATATTATCATGGAGCAGCACCATGCTCTTCCACCAATATTGTTTGATATTGTTTTTCAGTTCTACACCATTCTGACCGTAATCATAAACGGCAGCTAATCCATCGTATATCTCACTGCTGGGGAAAACAAAACCATATTCTTTGCAATGAGAAACAATCTTTTTAAATACATCTTCTTGTGCCATGACAAACTATTCTTAATATAATAAATGCCTTTGTTCTCAATAATTTGCCTGCAAAGATAGCAAAAACCGAGAGCATACCCAAATAAATCATTTATTTTTTTAAAATCAGTGCTTTAACTGCCTGACGGAGAAAGTAAAAAAAGTATCGGGGAACGGCTCATCTTTCAGCGTGAAATGCCACCATTCCGTGTCAATCGGTTTGAAACCATGACGTAGCATGACAGCACGAAGAAGCATACGGTTGGCAAATTGCTTGGCAGTGATGGAACGTCCGGCAGGACTCTTATGATTATCGCCGGTATATTCTCCTGTTTCTGGATTACCACAGAAATCCGGATGGCTCTCAGGACCGAACCAATCGAACGTTCCTCCCATGTCAACTTCTTTCTCCGTGGTCATATCGAAAAGCGTCAGATCGACAGTAGAGCCGCGTGTATGACCGCTCTTCTCTGCAATATACCCTTGTTCAAAAAGCACACTCTTGTCAAGATCAGAATAGAAATAAGGTTTCATCTCCGTTGCCTGAAGGTCTGCTGCCCAGCGTACGAAATGGTCCACAGCCCTCTGCGGACGGTAGGCATCGTAGATCTTCAACCGGTAGCCCATGGTCTTTACCTCATCACTGACGGCACGCAGACATTCTGCTGCCCGGCGGGTGATCAGCGCCGTAGGCTCCTCATAACCATCTACTCGTGCTCCTACGAAATTATACGTACTGAAATACCTTATCTCCAGAATCGCATCCGGCACGGCATCTGTCAATGTTACAAACTGACTGTTGTCTTCTGTCTGAATGACACGCTGTCGCTTTTCTTGATTAAGATGCCTCTGAGTGGTACATCCCTGTACACTAAGGATAAGGATAACCACACTTATCCAATACTTAACCTGTTTCATTTTATCGTTTTATAGGATTATCTATCTGCAAAATTATAAAAACTAAGACATTCAACAAATAACATACGACAGAAATGTATGTTAAAGAAAAGTTAAATACCTCCAAGAACATGGTAAGATGAGTTATCCTTCTTATCTTTACATGATATTAATACAATAATAACACTACCGATTATGAGAATGAGAGAATTGCTACTCCCCGTCATGCTATGCATCTGCAGCGTTATATTTGCACAGCGTAACATCCCCACGGCAGAAGAGGTAGGACCAGCTGCCATGCCAGATACCGTTGCACCTATTCATGCACCTTTCGACATGCCACAACTGCAACGCCCTGTCTTCCCTGATTACCAGATGAGTATCAAAAAGATGGGAGCAAAAGAGGGGAAGTTCGTTCGCCAACAGATCCAAGCTGCCATTGATGTCGTTGCAGCACACGGCGGTGGTACTGTGATTATCCCCAAAGGAAACTGGTACACCGGACGTATCGAACTGAAAACCAATGTCTGTCTGCATATTGATGAAGGAGCCAATGTTTATTTCAGCGGCGATGTCAAGGACTACCTCCCCGTGGTCTTCACCCGCAGTGCCGGCATCGAGGCTATGTCGATGGGAGCTATGATCTACGCCAACGGACAACGGAACATCGGCATAACAGGTACCGGACATCTGATTGGACCTGGGCGTGACTGTGAACTGTGGCGCAAAAACCCAGGCTATGGCTCGTTCGACAGTCATGTCAACTACGACTTACCCCCGACAGAACGAATCTATGATGGAAGAGACAGCAGCAGTGTTTATCTCCCTACCTTCATCGGACCTATCAACTGTCAAAACGTACTTATCGAGGGTGTCGATCTTACACAGTGTGTTTTCTGGAATATCGTACCCACCTATTGTGATTCTGTGATTATCCGAGGCACCAAGGTACATAGTGTAGGCCTGCCGATGGGTGACGGCATGGACATAGAGTCAAGCCGTAACGTTCTCATAGAGTATAATTTCTTAGAGACAGGTGATGACAATATCACTATCAAGGCAGGACGTGGCATTGACGGACTCCGTGTCAACCGCCCCTGCGAGAATCTCATTATCCGTCGTAACCTTACTGCCATCGGTCATGGCGGTGTTACCTGTGGTTCTGAGACAGCAGGAATGATCCGTGATATCTACGTACACGACAATGTCTTCCAAGGCACGTCAGTAGGCCTTCGTTTCAAGACCCGTCGTCCTCGTGGAGGCGGTGGTGAGAATCTCTATTACGAACGTAACAGGATCAAGGCTGCCAAAGAAGCTATCAGTTTCGATATGCTGGGGGCTGCTATCTATGTGGGAGGATTGTCAGCGCGTGTACCCATGCCATTCGATCCTTTCACACCGGCATACCGCAATATCGTCATCCGTGACCTGATCATCGAGAATGCATCCTACTTCCTGAAAGTCAACGGCATCCCCGAATCACCCGCCCGTAACGTAACCATCGAACGTATCCAGTCACACAGTAGGCGACTGATGCTGTTAAACGACATAAACATGCTTACGCTAAGGGATTGTCGACTCTCTGCCGACAATGGTGATATCGAGATGTCTCAGGCTCGTAATGTCTATCTGGAAAACGTGTCTTTCGAAGTGCCGGAAGGTAAGGTCGCATGGAAGATGAAAGAGGGTGACAATGAGAATCTCTTTATCGACGGGAAGAGTTTAACCTTACCGTAAGATAATTGTGTCACGAACCACATCTTTAATTTTGCATATTTCAAAGAAAATAGCTATATTTGCAGTCGTCTTTTCAAAGACGACAGATAATTGATGTGCGAGATACACGACTATGGACGACGAGATAAAAGATTTACCTATTCATGAAGAGCCGTCGGAAAACGGCCATTCCGACTACAAACCGGTTAACCGCTTTGATGCCGCCGTCGTACACCACCTCAGTGGTATGTACCAGAATTGGTTCCTGGATTACGCCTCTTATGTAATCCTGGAACGTGCCGTTCCTCATATCGAGGACGGACTGAAACCGGTACAGCGACGTATCCTTCACTCCATGAAACGTATGGATGACGGACGATATAACAAAGTAGCGAATATCGTAGGACATACCATGCAGTTTCACCCTCACGGTGATGCATCCATCGGTGATGCACTGGTACAGATGGGACAGAAGGATTTGCTTATCGACTGTCAGGGCAACTGGGGAAATATCCTTACCGGCGACCGTGCGGCAGCACCCCGATATATTGAGGCACGACTGAGTAAGTTTGCCCTCGATGTGGTCTTTAACCCAAAGACCACCGAATGGCAATTCAGTTATGATGGCAGGAACAAAGAGCCGATCACACTGCCTTCAAAGTATCCGTTGCTGTTGGCACAGGGTGCAGAAGGTATTGCAGTAGGACTGTCGTCCAAGATTCTTCCTCATAACTTCAATGAGATCTGCGATGCAGCCGTCAGTTATCTGCAGGGAGAGCCATTCACCCTTTATCCAGACTTCCCCACCGGTGGCTCTATCGATGTCAGTAAGTACAATGAAGGACAGCGCGGTGGTGTGCTGAAAGTACGTGCGAAGATAGAGAAGCTCGACAACAAGACCCTCGTAGTCCGTGAACTGCCCTACTCCAAGACAGTGAGCACCCTCATTGAGAGTATCACCAAAGCCATTGAGAAAGGTAAGATCAAAGCCCGTAACGTCACCGACCTGACATCGGCAAATGTAGAGATACAGATACATCTCGCCCCCGGTGTATCATCAGACAAGACACTCGATGCCTTGTATGCATTCACCGACTGTGAGATCAATATCTCTCCCAACTGCTGTGTCATCGAGGATAACAAGCCGAAATTCCTAACGGTCAATGATGTTCTCAGACATGGTGTGGACCGAACGATGGCATTGTTACGGAAAGAATTGGAGATCCGCAGGCACGAGCTGCTAGAACAATTGCATTTCTGTTCGTTGGAAAAGATCTTCATTGAAGAGCGTATCTACAAGGGACGACCCTTCGAGAATGCTGCTACCATGGATGACGCCTGTGAATATGTGGATGAGCGATTGACGCCTTATTACCCACAGATGATCCGCGAAGTAACCAAAGATGACATCCTCCGACTGATGGAGATCAAGATGCAACGTATCCTGAAGTTCAACAAGGATAAGGCCGATGAGCTCATCGCTAAGTTGAAGAAAGAGGTGGAGGATATCGACAAGCAGCTCTCGAACATGGTAAAGGTTACCATTAAGTGGTTCCAATACCTCAAAGACAAATATGGAGCGGAACATCCCCGTCTTACAGAGATCCGTAACTTCGACACTATCGAAGCCAGTAAGGTTGCGGAAGCCAATGAGAAATTGTACATCAACCGCCAGGATGGTTTTATCGGTACCGGCATGAAGAAAGACGAGTATGTCTGCAATTGTTCCGACATCGATGATATCATTCTCTTCTACCGTGATGGCAAATACAAGATTATCCGTGTTGCCGACAAGGTCTTTGTGGGTAAGAATATCATCCATGTCGCTGTCTTCAAGAAAAACGACACACGTACGATCTATAACGTCGTATATCGTGACGGAAAGAAAGGACCATGCTTTATCAAACGTTTCAATGTCACCAGTATTACCCGTGATAAGATATACGACTTAACACAAGGCACTGATGGTTCAAAGGTGATGTATTTCACCGCTAACCCCAACGGAGAAGCAGAAATCATCAAGGTTACCTACGATCCTGACCCCAAGAAGAAAAAACTGTTCGAGGATGTGGACTTCTCAGAAATAGAGATACGTGGAAGGGCTATTCGTGGTAAACGACTGAGTACCCGTAATATTCATAGGATCTCCCTGAAGAGTCACGGGCATAGCACCCTTGGCGGTAGAAAGGTATGGTTCGATCCGGATATCAAACGCCTCAACTATGATGATCACGGGCGATATCTGGGAGAGTTCAACGATGATGATAACATCCTCGTGATCCTCGATAATGGTGATTTCTATCTTACCAATATCGATATCAACAACCACTATGAGGATAATATCCTGCGCATTGAGAAATATGCTTCCGACAAGGTGTGGACTGCCGTTCTCTTTGATGCTGAGCAAAAAGGCCTGCCCTATCTGAAACGCTTCCCGATCGATGCGACCAAAAAGAAGCAGAACCTCATGGGGAGTAACGCCAACAGTCAGCTTCTTCTCCTTACTGATACCGTCTACCCTCTCATCAAGGTAACCTTTACAGGTGATGAGTCATTCCGTGATGCCATGGAAGTAGATGCGGAAACATTCATCGGCGTGAAGTCGTTCAAGGCACGCGGCAAACGGTTATGGACAACCGATCAGGTCACTGTCAAAGAACTGGAGCCTGTCCGTATGCCGGAGCCGAAAGAAGAGACTGAAGACGCTCCTGAAGATGATATCACAGAGGAAGCCGAGGAAGAAAGTACGGAAGAGACTCAAGAGTCTGAAACTCAGGAGCAAGATACTTTGGAACCACTCGTTGAAGAGGATTCCGAAGAGTCTGAGGAGTTATCTTCTGAGAAGATAGAAGAAACGGCTGAAAAGCTGGAACCGGAACCGGTAACGCTGGTGATTAATCCCGTAGAACCGGAGTCTGAACCGGTAGAGCTGGTCATCAATCCTATTGTAGAACCAGCTGATGAAAGCCAAGCCTCTTCGGAAGAATCACAAGCCCCACAACCACATACTGCAGACAAACGTCGTCACCGTAAGAACGAAGAGTCAGCTGCACAATTAAGTCTATTCCCCGATGATGAGATATAAAATTCTATTTATCAGCCTATTGGTCGCTGTCTCGCAGAATGTCTTCCCACAGGCAGAAGACCGGGAAATCACCAATGTGCAGACCATCGGCCTTGGCGCATCCAACATCCTGGACACTTACCTCAGTCAAGAGAAATACAACGGTATGCAGTTACGCTATATCTCCCACACCACACGACAGCCCTACGAGTTGTGGTCGGAGATATTTATCCACCAAGGTATCTTCTCTTATGCGGAGCCACGGTCAGAGAACAACAGTGAACAGATGGGAATGTATATCTTCGATTACGGGAGATACCGTGACCTGAGGCATGACGGTAATGTCCGACTGAGAGCCGGTTTCTTGGCAGAGATCGGTGGCGGTTTTCTCTATAATAACAGTAACACCAACAATCCCGCCCAGGGACGCCTATATCTCAACGTCTCTCCCGCCGTGTCCGGTGAATGGACCTTCAAGCTTTTCAACAAATGGTTCACCGCATGCTATGAGTTGTCTGCTCCACTGATAGGAGCAATGTTCAGTCCGAACTACGGACAGTCGTACTATGAGATCTTTTCAGAAGGCAACTACGATCATAACGTCGTGTTCACCACCCCTTTCAACGCTCCCAGCCTGCGGCATTCGCTCGCTTTGGATATCCCTATGTCGAAAGTCTCTCTGCGGATAGGTTATCTCGGCGACTACCAACAGGCAAAGGTCAACAACCTGAAATATCATACTTACTCCCACCTGTTGACCATCGGTGTTGTCAGGACCTTTATCATCCATCCTCTAACCAGATAAGCACTATGATTACCTCTCTCCTCCGGAAATATTTACTGCTGTGCTGCTGCCTGTTCCTCGTCGTGGCATGCATCGATGAGGACGAATATGATGATAACCCGCAGGGAAATTTCGAGGCACTGTGGAAAATTATGGATGAGCACTATTGTTTCTTTTCCGATAAACAGATTGATTGGAATGCCGTTCATCAAAAATATCAGCGACAGATAGATGCCGGAATGACACAAAGTCAACTCTTCGAGGTTCTCGCCAATATGATCAGCGAACTGAAAGACGGACATGTCAACCTCTACACCTCTTTCGATATCGCACGCAACTGGTCGTGGCATGAGAACTACCCCAGTAACTTCTCTGACACACTGATTACCCATTATCTTGGCACCGACTACAAGATAGCTTCCGGCCTACGTTACAAGACACTCGACGACAATATCGGATATGTCCGCTATGCCAGTTTCACAAGTGCTATCGGCAATGGGAACCTGGATGATATCCTGATGGATTTAGCCCCTTGTCGTGCCCTGATCATCGACATCCGTGACAACAGTGGCGGTACCCTCACCTATGCAGAGAAATTCGCAGCCCGCTTCACCAATGAAGAGATGCTCGTGGGGTATATGAGACACAAGAAAGGAAAGGGACATGATGATTTCTCTGATTACGAGGAACAGATTCTGAAACCCTCGAAGAATATACGTTGGCAAAAACCGGTATTTCTGTTGACCAACAGACAAGTATTCAGTGCTGCCAATGAGTTTGTGAAATATATGAGATGCTGTCCGAACGTTACAATCATCGGCGACCAGACAGGTGGTGGTGCCGGACTACCTTTCTCCAGTGAGTTGCCCAACGGTTGGCTGGTACGTTTCTCTGCCTGTCCGATGTACGACAGAGACAAGAAGAGCACCGAATATGGCATACAACCCGACCACCGGGTTTCGCTATTACAGAGCGATCTGCTCCGAAACAGGGATACTATCATCGAATACGCACGAGCATTAGTAAAATGATTACACTACAAGATCTTACCATCGGCTACCGACAGAAAGATAACAACAAAGTAGTTGCCGAACATATCAACGCACAGATAGAGGCAGGTGTGCTCACCTGTCTGATTGGTCCTAACGGTGTAGGAAAGTCCACCCTCCTACGCACGCTGTCAGCCTTCCAACCACCATTGGGAGGACAGATCTTTATCTCCAAGGAAGACGATGCCGACAAAGGAGTGGACATTGCCACCCTGACGGATAAGCAGTTGGCAAAGATGATTGGTGTGGTACTCACGACAAAACCAGACGTACAGAACATGACCGTCGAGGAAATGGTAGCCCTTGGACGCAGTCCGTATACAGGTTTCTGGGGGCGTCTTCGTGATGAGGACAAGGTAATTGTGGAAGAGAGCATACAGATGGTGGGTATCGAATCACTCAAAGAAAGGATGGTGCAGACCCTTTCCGACGGAGAACGTCAGAAGATGATGATTGCCAAAGCCTTGGCACAACAGACACCTGTTATCTTCCTTGATGAGCCTACCGCCTTCCTCGACTACCCCAGTAAAGTGGATATGCTTCAGTTGCTCCACCAGTTGAGTAGGGAAACACACAAGACCATCTTTCTCTCGACACACGACTTGGAACTGGCATTGCAGATTACCGACACCCTGTGGTTGATGCAACCGCAGGAAGCACCGGTCATCGGAACACCGAGACAATTGGCTGATAATGGCGCACTCAGTCGGTTTATCAACCGTGAAGGTATTTGTTTCGACAGAGAGTCGCTCTCTATCCGTGTCATCAAGCATTAATCGTCTTCTCCCCAGAGATCAAAAGGCCGATGGTCCTTCTTCGATAGTACCTGATCCGAATCTTCTATTTTATCCCTACCCTTGTCTACCACGGGCAGACTGGCTGTTACCATCAGGGATTCTGTGTTAATACGGTAACAGTAAGTAAGAGGTTTGATGTATTTCTTCATAGTCAATCTTTTATCTAATCATTATTTTCTTTCCTTTGTAAAGATAAAGACCCTTACGGGGATGCACCACCCGCTGTCCACTCAATGTATAGTAATAAGGATCATCAGCTATCTCGATCTTTTCTTCTATTCCCGTGGTATTACCGATACGCATATGCATATACGAAGGTGATGTACTACTCTCTTGGATACGTAAATAACAACGGCCGGCAGGGATAACCACATCCGTATCCACCAGGTAGAACCCCACTCCATCCGACAGATCACCCAACGCATAAATGGTTTTACCATCGCCTCTCACCATTCCATCACTGGCATTAAGTAAGTTACCTGTGACAGCATCCGATGATGCTATCACTGGAATAGGATATGCACCGGGAGTTCCACTGACCACAATAGGAGTCTTTGCCGGTATCGTCTCCATGCTCTCCAGGATGGCAGCAGTATTTGTGGAATGTGTCACGATAAAAGAGGTGATTACCGTCTGAGTGGTGAAATCAAGAGAGTAGGAAGGCACATAAGTGGCATAACCGGCGTTGCCGATGGTTATCGTCTCTGTAGCAGGCAGCCTCTTATAGAGGATAACCTTTTTAAAAGTACTAGTTGTACTGTTCGTACAACAGAGATCATTGGATTTTTTCTTCTTGATGTAATACGCTGTATTGTAGTTAGACCTTACGTTTAGTCCTTCCGAGCTCTTCTCGATAATCCACTGAGCCCTTTTATTGGAATAGTTATCCACTTGATTAAGATAGTTACTAGATGGATTGCTGAGATACTTTCCTGATTCCTTAATCTTAAAAGCGAATGTATTATTCGTATTGAGAGCCACTAAACTGACAAAGAACAAACCGGAAGAACTGTAACTGTCAGGTATGGTGAGAGTCGTTTTTGAACTATTGAACCAAGAGTTCTTTGCCATCGTGGATATAAAGTTACCACTAAACGCCTTGCCGATATAGTCAGCAGACGCCATCAGGTAAGTGCCCTCTGTATCAATCTCATCCAGAGAGGTCATTTTTACATAGATATCATCGGCGGTGATCTGTAACACGGCCAGTAACATACTGAGAATTGAGAATATCCTTTTCATAGCATCCCGTAATTGTTGATTATGCTGCAAAATTAATATGTTACCTTTAAAGCACAAACTATCCACGGGATTATTTTGTCAGAAAAATAAAGTTTTTCTTGGCATAATATATTTTTTTAGCTACCTTTGCACCTACATTTTAAAATAGCTGATGCTATCCAGCGGCGCCTGTGGCGGAATTGGTAGACGCGCTAGACTTAGGATCTAGTGTTCCAGGACGTGCAGGTTCGAGTCCTGTCAGGCGCACAAGAGTAAATATTGTAGGGGCAGACTTCATGTCTGCCCATTTTCATGTCCTTCGCATTTACGGGTAGGGATAAACCCTACCCCTTCAGGGCATCATTCCACTACCTCTCCATCATGCAGATGGATGGTGCGGTCGGTGAGGGAAGCCAACTCCTCATCGTGGGTGACGATGACGAATGTCTGTCCGTAACGGTCGCGCAGATCGAAGAAGAGTTGATGCAGTTCCTGTTTGTTTTTACTGTCAAGACTACCGGATGGTTCATCGGCAAGGATCACGGCCGGGTTGTTCACCAAGGCGCGTGCCACTGCCACACGTTGTTTCTCACCGCCTGACAGTTCGTTGGGTTTATGATGCGCACGGTCGAGGAGCCCCATGAACGAGAGTAGTTCCTCTGCCCGTTTCTTTGCCTCATTGTGTGAAGCACCACTGATATATGCTGGAATCATAATGTTTTCCAATGCCGTGAACTCCGGCAACAACTGATGAAACTGGAAAACGAAACCGATATGTTTATTGCGGAAATCCGATAGTTTCCGTTTGCTAAGCTTATTCACCTCTACCCCATCGATCCGGATGGTGCCGCCATCGGGCTGATCCAAGGTACCTATAATCTGCAGGAGCGTCGTCTTTCCGGCACCACTCGGGCCAACGATACTAACGATCTCTCCCTTGTCGATATGCAGGGTGATTCCTTTCAACACCTGCAATGATCCGAAACTCTTGGTGATATTCTCGATATCTATCATATTTATAATCTTTAAAATAGTACCTATAGTAACTATAGTATCTATAGTAACTATAGAATGTAAAACTCTATCAACGTCTTATCATCTTCCTAAAATACCTTACATGCAGCGTGATCCAGTCGTGTATCTGCGTGTAGGCACTCAACTGCTCATTCTTCTGAGGAGCAGCAAACGTCATCATATTCACTGATTCCCCATACTGATCCGGGAAGATTATCATCAGGTTCTCTTTCTTGTAATACTGCAGGATTTCCTGTGGCAGTTTCTCGAACACCGGTTTATAACTGATAGTTCCCTTACGGGCTGTGAGGATGACCAACAGATGGTCATCATTGACATTGCTCATCAACCTGGGAATCTCATTCCAGTGTTCCATCGCGGTATATTCCGCACGCACATGCGGGTACCTGTTTTGTATATATTGATTGATGAGCGCCAGCGTTGCCGGTTTACAGTGGAACTGTATGCGGCACTCCATATTACCGGCCATCCTTGCCAAACGCTCCAGCCAGCGGTGGAACCCAGGCTCATACTCCGCCCTGCTCGGCACAATCACCTGTATTCTGCGGATGGTGTTCAATGGCTGCACCAGTCGTGCGATGACAATCTGTCGGTTCAGCTCGGTGGTAAGATTCTCTGTGAACAGTCCCCAGAAATTGTCATTCTCCGTCTTACGCTCATGCAGTCCGATGATAATCTCCGATGCATCATACTCCTTGAAAGCATGCATAATACCGTTGGCAATATTCGTTGCAATACGGCTCTGTGTCTGTATCCGCACATCTGCCGCTGCTGCTGCCCGTGTCACCTGCTCCAACATAGCCTTACCCTTTGTCTGGTTCAACGCCACATTCCTGTCGTCAAGTACCACGTTCAATCCTATCAAGCCGCGGTTGAGTTTGGGATTACGCATCATGATACCCATACTGAGCAGTTCGCGCATCATATCCTCATTCTTCAGCGCAAGGAGAATCTTTTCATCGTCACCACGCTCGTTCGCCTCATTCTCCGCCGGATTATGTAGCACGATCTGCCGACAAGCCAACTCAGTCATGACTGAGGAGATGATACACGTAAAGAGGATCATCATCACTACACCATTGAGCATCTCATTATCCACGAGATAGACGCCCTCTGCAATCTGCAGGTTACGCCCCACCATCACAATGGCAATAGATCCCGCGGCATGCGCACTGGTAAGACCGAACATCATATGTCCGTAGCTCAAAGGGAAACGCAGTCCGATACCCACGGCATATCCCGCCAACAGTTTTCCCACCGTTCCTATCACCACCATGATCAACACGATATAGGCAGTATGCCAACTGTAGAACATCACACGTACATTGATGAGCATACCTACACCTATCAGGAAATACGGGATAAACAAGGCATTTCCGATAAACTCCAGTCGTCCCATCAACGGTGATACGCGGGGAATATATCTGTTTAACAGCAAACCGGCGAAGAAAGCCCCGAAGACACCCTCCAGTCCGATCAGTCGGCAGATAGCAGAACAGAGGAAGAGGATGCTCAGTACGAAGATAAACTGTGTCACGGCATCGGAGTAGCGCTGCAGGAACCAGCGCGTGAAGCGCGGTATCAACAAGAGGAGTACTACACAGTAAGCCACCAGCTTTACCAATATCCACAGAATGCTCAAGGGCACAGGCACCGATGCACCACTGCCGCTCAGACTCACAAAAACAGACAATGACAAGAGCGCCAGGGTAAGAGCGATCATGCTCGCACCCACACTGATCGTCACACTCTTATGACGCTGCAGACCATATTTTCCTACAATGGGATAAGCAATCAGCGTGTTACTGGCCATGATACAGCACAGCAACAGTGTAGCATGCATCGAATAGCCCATGATATTGATGCCGGCGATATACACCAGGATGAAGGGTATCAGAAACGTCAGTAAACCGAAGACAGTCACCTGTTTCAGATTCTTCCGCAGTCCTTCGGTATCCATCTCCAGTCCGGCCAGGAACATGATATAGTAAAGTCCAACCTGCCCGAAGAGCTCAAAACTGTCGTCACGCTCCAGGATATTCAGTCCGTATTTTCCCACGATGATTCCCGCAAGCACCATACCGATGATATGGGGAATGCGTAACTTTGTCAT
>JAEEZP010000217.1 GCA_016291915.1 Prevotella sp.
GATGTGTGAGCCATCGACATCGGCATCGGTCATGATGATGATCTTGTCGTAACGCAACTTCTCAATATTAGCTTCTTTGTCGCCCTCACCGTCAACACCGAAACGAACACCGATACTCTGGATGATGTTCATCACCGACTCGGCTTCAAAGACGCGATGCCACTGAACCTTCTCTACATTAAGGATCTTACCACGCAAGGGGAGGATAGCCTGTGTGTAACGGTCACGACCTTGCTTGGCGGAACCGCCTGCGGAGTCTCCCTCCACGAGGAAGATCTCGCACTCTTTAGGATCTCTGTTGGAGCAGTCGGCCAACTTACCGGGCAGTCCACCACCACTCATCGGGTTCTTTCTCTGAATACTCTCACGGGCTTTGCGGGCTGCGATACGCGCTGTGGCTGCCAACACCACTTTCTCACAGATCATCTTGGCCTCTTTCGGATGCTCCTCAAGATAGTTCTTCAGAGCCTCACCGACAGCTTGCTGTACAGCGCCGCTTACCTCGCTGTTACCTAACTTCGTCTTCGTCTGTCCCTCAAACTGTGGCTCTGCCACCTTGATGCTGATCACAGCGGTAAGTCCTTCACGGAAGTCCTCACTCGTAATCTCAATCTTCGCTTTCTCAATGTTCTTGGAGATGACAGGGTCGGCATCGGCATAAGCCTTCATCGTACGTGTAAGGGCAATACGGAAACCGGTAAGGTGGGTACCTCCCTCGATGGTATTGATATTATTGACGTATGAGTGAACGTTTTCTGAATAATCAGTATTGTACATGATAGCCACCTCTATGGGGATGCCTTGTTTCTCTGTTTTCAGATAGATCACATCATCGAAGAGATGGGTGCGGTGACGGTCGATATACTTCACAAACTCTTTCAATCCGTCTTTCGCATGGAAAGTCTCTTGCTTGGTCTTTCCATCCTCATCCGGACGGAGGTCGGTGAGTATGATGGTGATGCCGGCATTCAGATAAGCCAACTCACGCATACGCTTGGCAATCGTGTCGTAATTATATGTCGTGGTGGTGAAGACAGTGGGATCCGGCCAGAACTGCTGACGTGTACCACGAAGCTCTGTCTCACCGACAACCTTCACCGGATAGAGCGGCTTGCCCTTCTCATATTCCTGCTGGTAGATCTTCCCGTCACGGTAAACCTGTGAGAGCATGCGTTTCGACAGGGCGTTCACACAACTCACACCCACACCGTGCAAACCGCCTGATACCTTGTAGGAGCCTTTGTCGAACTTTCCTCCGGCATGGAGGACGGTCATCACCACCTCGAGGGCTGACTTGTGCATCTTCTCATGCTCGTCAACAGGGATTCCACGACCGTTATCTTGTACTGTTATACTGTTATCTTCGTTGATAGTAACCTCTATATGAGAACAATATCCAGCCATTGCTTCGTCAATGGAGTTATCCACTGTTTCATTTACCAAATGATGTAAGCCCTTCTCGCTGATATCGCCAATGTACATGGCCGGACGTTTGCGAACTGCTTCGAGTCCTTCTAATACCTGAATATTACTAGCTGAATAATTGCTCTGAG
Organism: Prevotella sp.; assembly: GCA_016291915.1. Lineage (GTDB taxonomy): Bacteria > Bacteroidota > Bacteroidia > Bacteroidales > Bacteroidaceae > Prevotella. Next base: position 1,554 of record JAEEZP010000217.1, read on the forward strand.
TGTTTTGATTCTCTGCCATTTTTAATATAATAAATGTTTTCCTTTTTAATAGATTGCAAAGGTACGAAAAAATCTTCTAAATACAAAGTATTTAGTATCTAAAAAAAATAAAAAAGAGACCACACGGTCTCTTTTATTATTCACAGAAAAAACTGTTTGAAGTAACTCATCAGAGCTGAGTGCTCTTCGCCTGACGGACATTCGCCCTGACGCTTCCCCATCGCAACTGGTATTGTGCACTGAACTGGATACGGTGTGGGTTATAGTCGTTTGTTCGGCGCTGTATGATATCTGCCGTCTTCAGGGTTGACTCGGATATCGGCCAGTATTCATAGCCGAGGGTGAGGGCGAGACGATTCTTGAGGAATTGTTTCCTGAGGTTGGTCGAGAACTGTATCTTGCTGTCGCTCTTTATCTGCAGGCTCTCCTCACTGCTCATCCATGCGAAAGATGTGTTCAGACGGTAACCCTTCGGCAGGGTATAGTTCGACATGATGCTGGCTATATAAGCGGTGCTGTTCATCTTCTCTTCCAGATGCTTCTCACGGGTGAAGATCGATGTCAGGTTGAAGCTCATCATCCATTTCTTGGTGATTGGTTTGCCGTATGAGGCGCTCAGCTGTAGCCTGCGCTGCTTGCCCAGGTCATCTGTGGAGCTATACATAATGTCACTGTCGTCCATCTTATAGGTAAACGCGCGGTAGGTGTGCCGATTGCTGTAGTTGGCATTGATCATCAACCTGCTAAATAATGTCAGGGAGAGATCACCTTGATAATAAGCTGTGGGTGCCAGATAGGGATTGCCCACGGTATAGCTGTACTCGTTCTCCCACCGCATGGAGGGGTTGAGGGCGTCCCTACTGGGATTGGCCAATGCCCTTGAGAACGACAGCCTAACGTTGTGCCCTCGCTTGGCATCGATGGTATAGCTCAGTCGGATGTTGGGGAAGAGGCGGTCGTATTCCTTCTTGTAGTCTTGTTCCGGTGATTGCTGTGATGAGGGCTCTATCGTCTCATGCTCGTAGCGAAGGCCGAGGGAGGCGCTGAACGACTTCAGGGTAAAGTCGTAGCTGGCATACAGGGCGGCGATGCGTTCCTTGTAGGTGAACAGGTCGATATAGGTGCCGAGAGGCGACTCCTGACCATCGACGACGAGTTTGTTGTCGGTATCGGTGTCGTAGTTCCAACTGTCGTATGCCATACCCGCCTTCACCGTCTGATTGTTGTCAATCTTCTGTGTCAGGTCAATTTTACTGGAGAATACCTTCCTGCTGAGCTTCGAGTAGTCGTGGCTGTCCCAAATCTGTTCACTCGACAGGCGCCACTGATGACCGTCCCTGCGGTCGCGACCCTCTGCATAACCGATGCTTGTCGATAGTTCCCCCTTCTTCCAGGCATGAGTGTAGTCGGCGAAGAACTGGTTGCTGTTGTCGGTACTCTTGTCCTTGCTCTTATTCTCCATGACCTCATGACGGTTGGCGGCGTCAACAATCTCCGTGCGCATGTCATTCTTGCCGTCCGACTTGAACAGGTCTGTCCCTGCCTCAATGGTAAGGAGGTCGTTGGGGGTGAAGTCGTAGCCGATACCGAACCTCCCGTGGAGACTCATGGTCTTACTGTCGTTTTCCACGGTAGTGCGATGCTCCGTTCCTGACGACAGAAACCTCGTGCTTGTCTCGCTCTCACCGTCGTTGTTACCGAGTCCGTCGATCAGTGAACCGTAAACCGACCACCGTCCCTGCTTGTTTTGGAAGCGGAGGGTGGGAAACCTATAGTTGCGATAGCTACCTGTGGGTTGCAGCGATGCGCCCACCATGAGCATACCCCCGTCGGCCATGTTTTCCGTGGTAATCTTCAGTGCAACGGTATTGGCGGCCGAAGCCCTTGCCTCTGCTCCCCGCGACATGATCACCTTCACGTTTTTCACTGTAGCTCCTTGTATGGTGTTGAGGTAGCTGAGCAACTGACTGCCTTGCATGTGTAACTTGCGACGGTTGACATACACCTCGCTTACATATTTTCGTCCGAAGAGTGTCAGTCGGTCGTTGACCACCACCAGTCCAGGCATGAACTGGAGGATGACATCCAAGGGCTCTTTGCGTAGTGCGGGTATCTGACCGACGTTCATGCTGTAGCCCTCGGCATCGTAGCGGATGCGGCGGGCTCTTACCACCACCTCGTTCAACTGTTTGGTGTCGGGTACCATGGAGATATCGACGGTCATGCCCTGTGTGGCATCCACCTCGGCATTGAAGAGCCGGAAACCGATACATGTCGCTTGCAGACGGTATATACCTGATGGCAGTTCGATACTGTAATGACCGTCATCCGCTGCAGCGACACCAAATTTCTTCGTGGTGTCGGTCAGTTGTGTCAGCATCACCTGCGTGCCGGGCAGTACCTTCCCTTCTTCGTCTGTCACTGTTCCTGCCACCTTTACTTGCTTCACTTGCCCCCATGCTGACATGCAGAGGTTCAGCAAGATGATAATAAGATATCCTGTTTGTTTCATTGATGTTATGTTTAAACGCAATAGTGTCAAACAACTTCAACTTTTACAACAAGTCCGCCACTAAAAGTAACTAAAAGCCATTGTCCACAATGTTCACATTCCCAAAAGATTTCACCATTAATTATGTCACCCGGAAGAGTGTTTATTCCAGCACAAACGATGCATATAAATTCACTATTCATGAGATCCATTTCTATATCATCAGATAGGTTGAAGCATAGATCGTTGGTTTCCGTATTATGATTAAATGGCTGATGTGCAAAAGAAAATAATTCAATACCTAACACTAGGAAAACGATAGTTAATAATTTCTTCATAATATTTTTTTTTTAGTTTAATATAATTAGTATACACTTTTTTGCATTTGATAGTCTGATAGAACGGGGAATGATTTTATAAAACATTGCAGATTCACCCCCAATATCAACGGCAAATATAAGATAATATAAACAAATAAGCAAATTATCTGATCATGTATTATTAACGAGCAGGGTGTGTAATGAAATAAAAATCAATGAGTTAAATGAATTTTACACGCTTTTACACTTGTTGTCCAAGCAGGTGGATGTGACGGTCAAATAGTCGGGTTCCACCCTCAGTATTAAACAAACGTTTCAGCAGTCGACTCTTGCGATTGGTGATGGCCTGTGGCGTCTTGTCCAGCAGGATGGCAAGTTCCGAAGGAAGGAAGCGGAATCTTGTAAGAATACAGATATAGAGGTTGTCCATATCAAGAGATGCATCAAGAGAGGATAGAGCAGACATCAACTGTGGGTCTTCCTTATGTGCTAAAGTTATCAAATCCTTTAAATCATTGGGGTCTGCTTTCTTACCAATGGAGGCTTTTTTGTGGAGATTGCTTAATAATTCATCAGCAAGCAACTTTTCGGAGAGGTGCCATGTGGATGGAATGGCATGATCCTCTTGCAAGTTTTTCAGCTGTTGTTGCATATCATTTAACTGCTGTTGCTTCTCTCTGATCAGGTCATCTTTGTCTTTAGAACTGAGCAACATAGATTTCATTTCTGATTGCAGAGCCTGATACTTAGCCAGATCAAAGCTGTATTGTGTGTTGAGTGCTTTGATAGCCTCCTTGGCTTTCTGTCGTCTGAAACGATAGAACATATAACCGGTGATCAATAAGAGTAACAAAATAGCCAACGCAATAATGAGCCAGGTATTCAATCGGTTGATCTTTGCCTGCGACTGCAGTCGCATATCCACGTAGGAGAAGATGTTGCTCAGCCCCATGATGCTGTCTCTGTCAGTCGGTTTTTCTACAGCATGTAATACTACTCTACCACCCATGTATCCAAGTCCCGATTGTCTATATTCTTCGGGAATGGAATCAAACGGTATGTCATAAGAAACATTTACCAGTTTTAGATGGCTATTAGCGGCTGAACTTGGCACGAAAGACTTATAATTCGGTGTTTTAGTGTTCCACTTCTGGATTAAATTATGGTATAGTTCGGGATTGTTAAATTTTAGGTTGTCCCATTCTCCATTTATGTAAAAAGCCTTACCTAACATGCTCCTGCTGATGTTGATCATGTGTTTATTCTCCGACATGTTGGCATAATGCAATGCTTTTCTCGCATCCTCAATAGCTAAGGTGGGTCGCTTGTCGAAATTCCCGATAAACAGTTTTGCCATATGAGCATAGGCACGACTGAGGGTTACGTAGTCGATATCAGTGGCTGTTGTGTCGGCTTTTTCTATCGCCTCATGATAGAAGCGGAGGGCGAGTATGGGGTTGTTTCGACAGTCGTAAGAACGACCTAACAGGTAATAAGCCCGCATCTGGTCGTTGGCAGTGCCATACTGCGTAAAGTAGTCGATGAGTCGCAGGGGGATGCTATCCGATTGGAAGGTCACCTCCTCGTGATCCTCCGTCAGCATCTGCTCCATCAATGCCTGCATTTTCTCTTCTTGAGAGCAAGCGCATAGAAACACCACACCGATCAATATACTTATGTTAAGCCTTCTGGGCATGATAGTTGCTAAAACCGTCAAAAATAGTAACGCAGACCAACTTGCAGACCCACATGCTGAATACCGTAGGTATCATTCTTTTCCAGTTCAATTCCCTCGGGCTTTTTCATTGACATGGTGAATATATTTATCTGTGGACCCAAAGCCAGCTGATGGGCTACTCGCCATTCCAATCCTATACGCATCATCGCAGCAAAACGATTCTCTGTGTATGACAGTCCTCCATAAGACTCTTTGTATCGCCCATAACCGAAGCCTAAGGCTACGTCATAGCGGCAGGTCTTTGAAATCTGGGGCGCTATTACAAAACTCGGTCCTATGTAATCAATACGCGTCTTGATACCTTCGTCAAACGATGTGTAATTGTGCTTATAGTTAATGCCGAAACCGAACCCCGATTTCCATACGTGATCGTAGTCAAAAAGGATGTCTAAGCCAACGCGTGACTTGTAGATGTGATTGTCCACTTGGTATTTTGAAGTCATCAGTGTAGGACCGACACTCAGACGGAATATGTTTCTTGGCATCTGCTTCTGAATCTCTTGCACCTTTTGTACCTGCTTGACATATTCTTTCATTTCGTATTCGTAGAATTGTCGTGTCTCTCTGTACTTCATGTAGTCTTCGTATTCATCGGGCGGGAGAAGGTTTTCCAATACGGAATAATCCTTGTTTTCTGGCTCTTTTTCCTTTATCAAGGCAGACTCGGGTATTCGTAACATAGTGCCCCATATACGGTGAATGCTACTGTGGCCGGGCCAGCGATGCTCCGTAATCTGCAATCCGTTACCTCCGTTCAGTGCCGTAGCGTTGATAGCCATCTGCAAGACCCTCTCGAAGGTACCATTTACAGAGAACCCGTTGTCAATGACTTTTACTTTGCCGATGGTCTGTGAACCGGCAGGTGGTTCTTCATCCGTATTAAAGACATAGACAGAATCGGGAGAGGTTGCGGGCCATTCATTCGTCAGCATGTTGGTAACCACCTTGGGAGCGCATCCCGTAAGTAGCGTGGCTAAAAGAAACGGTGTTAATAGATATTTTCTCATCATAGTAGTTTTTATTATCCCCATGAAACATCTCAATAGGTGATACCCGTTCCGGCGGATATGTCATCCGCCGGTGTTGAATATCAGGATTTGCAATCCGCAAAAAGTTCTTTATCATAACCGTTTGCTGCTCCATATTATTGCTGTTTAACACATTAATATATAAGATTTCCCCCGTTCCGGCAGATATGTCATCCGCCGGTGTTGAATATCAGGATTTAGATAAAATAGGCTGCGCTCTGCAATTTGAAAGTGAACTTTCATTGCACTCACTTGCACTATTTTTGTGATCCGAAAAGTTTCCTTATGATAAACGTTCGCTGCCCCGTGTTTATTGCCGTTTTACACATTATATATAGGATTTCTTCTTTTCTCGTTATTTGCGGATAGCATATCCGCTATTACTGACATCGGGATGACATATCCCGATGAACGGGTTTTAATGTTCAATCCCCACTCACATAACGCCACCTAAACTGATTTGTTGTAAGAATCAAATACCTGCCCCCGTGATTCATCTTAATCCTTATCATGTTTCTCTTTCTTCCACTGTCTCTTATAAGCTTTCCAGTCCTCTTTGTTTTTCCAGAATCTTTTCCTTTTCTTCCAATAATGATCGAATGGCTTGGGTATATGTGTCGTAGGAATAAACTTATAATCCCTATCCCATTTAATTTCACAACACTGGTATAGATACAAATAATTCGCATCTTTTATTTTGAAATAATAATCTGTGGGATCCCAATCTGCAAGTAATAATTGCATTGCATTATAACCTTTGAGATGAAGGGTGTCGTTGATGATTTGGTAATATCCACTATGATATCCCCATATTTTACTCCTACGTGTCATATAGACCATTCTCTCCAAATCTAAATAACCATCTTCTGCATAAACACACGAGTCTAAAAAGGTGGCTACAAACATTCCGTCATCAAAAAAGACAAAAGCCCGCACATCCAACCATTCTTTTTCGCCAGATATTGAATCATCTCCCTGTCTGGTACATACGTATATTCCATCAATACGAATAGGCTTTTCTATTCCTGTGAGATCCTCATATTTTGAGTTTTTTAGCAAATGATATATGTCATGATAAGAAGAAATCCGTAAATACAAGGTGAGAGTCAACAAGGACAATAAAAAATATAGTATTTTAAGCATAATGAGAGAAATTAATAATCAAATAGACTGAAGCGGTTATAATACCCGCTGTACATATATAATCCCTGATACATGGAGCTATAGTCGGTAAAATCAGGAGTAGGTGCAAAATAATGATGAACAAGATTCTGCGTCAATGCTTGCACATATTTACTGCTGTAACCTACTCCCCGTTCCGGCGGATATGCCATCCGCCGAAAATGAATATCAGGATCTGTGATCCGCAAAAAGTTCTTTATCATAACCGTTTGCTGCTCCATGTTATTTTCGTTTTACGCATTATATATGTTTCTACTATACAAGTAATTTGCGGATGACATATCCTTCGCAACGGGTGAGCGTGCGCCACCGCTGCCCGTCGGGACCGTACAGGAACTCCGTCGCATAGATGCCCTCCTCGATACGGACCACCCTGCCCTCTGCGTCGTAGGTGACCTCCTGCATCCCGTAGGAGATCATCAGCGAGTCGTTCTCCACGGCGGTCACGGCATGGGGCTGGCTGCCCGTGTAGTCTGGACTCTCGTGGGGACAGGTACCGCTATCCTGCTGCACAACAGTTCGAAGCTGCTGGTAGTTCTTGCTGGGGGTACCTGTCCCCAAGTCGATTCCACTTTCCGTTTCCAAGATCACTCGGTTAACAACATCACCCAGATCCTTCGCAATACTGACAGTATCAGAGGTGTTTACAGATGAGGCATATGCATTCCATCCTACCAACATCAGCAGGATAGTAAGAAAATACCTCCCTGCATTTTGTTTGCCATATTGATAATGTCTGTACTTCATCTGCTTTTAACCTCGTAATCTTACTGGTTTTATTGTTCACCCCCACTCACATAACGCCACCTAAACTGATTTGTTGTAAGAATCAATAACCTGAGGCGGTCCCCTATATCATATAAGCTAAGATTCTCTTCCATAATAATTTCATATAATCTCTTAACACGCCGAAAAATCCTCGTGAGCCTTTTCCATCTTCTATGTGCTCAACTCCTCTTTCATCATAATGAATACATTCCCTGTAGTTTTTAGAATAATGCTTTAATATAAATTTTACTCTATCTTCATCTTCTTTCTTGAACAAGACATTAAATTTCTTCGGTTTGTTATTAATCCATGCACCTTCTAGGATGGCTTGTCCATTATTCTTCATATATTTCCTGATAATACCTGCTCGTTCCTCATATTTTTCCCATTCCACATCAATGATATTTAAACAATCGATATAACATGCCAAAACCTTTTCGTCTAAATCAGGAAGAGTGTTGTGGTATATTCTGATTTCATCTTCTGGTACCCATTCTAACTCTTCCATTACATCTCGAAAAGCATCAAAATTAGTCATGGTAGTATATGGAATATCCAAAGATACCCGGAAACGTTCAAACAATTCTAACTTAGAATTAATCGAATGATTAATAATAACGGATCTAACGTTATCTGATCTTATTAGGGGATTATCTGAATAACAAAACATTGCTATGGCTTAAATCTTATAAATGTGTCATAATGATCAGGAGTATAATACCAAGAACCATCTGCCCCAACTACAATTCTTTGTGGACCAGGGCCTCTAATTCCATAAGAGGGAACTACGTAATTTATTTTTATTGCTGAGGTAACGCTTATCTTCTGCAAATATAATACTAAAGATTCATATTTCCAAACGATAGGGGAATTATTCTTACAAACGGCTGGGATCAAACGGGGACGGTGCTCAAATGATCCGTTTTCCGGATTTATCGAGAGACGTTTCCCTGATTGTTTTGTTATAATAGCAATCATTTTCTTCATATTCCATCCTCTATTATTCTTTTGTTTTAAACGATAGATAATACCATAACTGATATCTGTGAGTCATACAAACTGTCTAACACCCTGAACAGATCATTTCAGAACCGTCCCGCTTTGATCAACTGTCTAACACCCTGAACAGATCATTTCAGAACCGCTCCGCTTTGATCGATAAATATGCTAATCTGCTTGAGCATGGGCTTTGTGATTTCATTGCAAAGATAATACAAATAAATGACATGGCGGTAAAAAAATAAATAAAACAAAAAACCCTGGAAAGTAAATCTACTTCCAGGGTTTTCTTATCTTTTGTTCGTCTGATCTTATCCCAACTTCTTGATGTGAGCACAAAGACTTGACTTCAGGTTGGCAGCCTTGTTCTTGTGGATGATATTGGTCTTAGCCAACTTGTCCAGCATCTTCTGCACTGCGGGGTACATCTTTACTGCCTCTTCCTTATCGGTGCAAGCGCGAAGTTTGCGAACTGCATTACGCATAGTCTTAGCGTAATATCTGTTGTGAAGTGTTCTTTTCTTGGTCTGACGAATTCTTTTCTCAGATGATTTGTGATTTGCCATTTTTGATTTAATAATTTTAATAAGTTAATAATTGAAGCTCCTGGGTCTTACATCATTGTTGCCCTAAGCGGATTAAAGCGGCATTTGCCGCTCTTGAAACCCTCCAGCATCGTTTCACCCTGTTACTCAAGGCTAACGCATCGCTGCGTAGATGACGGATTCTTGGTAGTCCCTAGGAGAGTCGAACTCCTCTTTAGAGAATGAAAATCTCTCGTCCTAACCGATAGACGAAGGGACCATCGTGCAAAAAATGCGGTGCAAAGGTACTGCTTTTCATCCAAACATACAAATTTTTTCTGATATTTTTTCAGAATTACCTCTTTTTTCGTATCTTCGCAACATGTTACTGAAGACGAAGGCCATTGTATTGAAGACACTCAAATACAGTGAGAACAAGTATATCATCGATCTGCTGACAGAGACAGAGGGACGTGTTTCTGTCGTCATCAATATTCCCAAGACCTCGAAAGGGAAACTGAAAAAACAGTATTTCCAACTGATGAACCTGCTGGAGGTGGATCTCGATTTCCGACCGAAGGAATCCTTGCAGCATCTGCGGGATGTGCGCATGGCTTATCCTTACTTCTCTATTCCCATGGATCCCTACAAGATGTCGATAACCCTCTTCTTGGCCGAGTTTATCTATCACAGTACACGTGATGAGCATGAGAACCCCAATCTCTTTGCGTATATCGAGAATAGTATGCGTTGGCTCGACGGCAGTGCAGGGCATTTCTCTAATTTCCACTTGGTCTTTATGATGCGACTCTCACGATTCATCGGTTTCTTCCCCAATGTGGATGATTATCATGAGGGTGATTTTTTCGACATGCGCAATGCAACTTTCTGTAGTAATGCACCTTTGCACACCGACTTCCTGAATGTCGATGAGTCATCCAGGATCCAGTTGCTCATGCGTATGAACTACGATACGATGCACCTCTTTAAGATGAATCATGAGGATCGTAACAGGATCATTGATGTGCTGATCACCTATTACCGTCTGCATGTGCCTAACTTCCCCGAACTGCAGTCACTGCCAGTGATGAAAGCGTTATGGGAAATCGCGCCGGGAAAGTCATAAACACGCTCATCTTCTACGAAAATCAGCATAAACAACAGATAGACAATGATATACGCTGTTTTTTATCCTCTTCGAATCTTCTACGGGATCTTCTACGGGCAGTAAGCCTGTCATTGGTGTCTTTTTCGGGTGGAAAAGGCCACTATTTCGGATGGAAAAGACCACCTTTTCTCCGACTTTTAGTTACCAATACTCGACTAATTGAGTACTAATTAGTCTGGTAAAAGGTACCAATACTCGACTAATTGAGTACTAATTAGTCTAGAAAAGGGTAGTAGTACCCTTTTTCTCATGGAGATAGACACTAAGTTGTTTCGCATAGTTTATAGCGTATAGTGCATAGTTATGGCTTTTTTACAGTTGTTTATGCACGCTGAAAGCGTGCCCCATCTATCTGATGGTCACCCCTTTCATGTCATTGCCTTATTTATTTTTCCGTAGAAGATTCGTAGAAGATCCGTAGGGGTAAATTTTGCAGTAATTTACTGAAGTCCAAACTGTTAAGGTGATTCCTGTAGAAGATGAGCGGGTTTATAACTTTCCCGTCAAAAACTTTTTATAAAGTGACCCTGAAGTAATGAACGGGTTCACTTCATCCTGAGTCCCCATGTTCACTAATCGCTTTGATCCTAATAAGAAACTATTCCCCTCCTCAAATGGGGAAGGGAACAGTTTCTTATAGCATGATATTCAGGCTAACAGCGCCTTCACGATACCGGAGATCATGCGACCGTCGGCCTTGCCGGCCATCTGCTTGCTGGCGATACCCATCACCTTCCCCATGTCTTTCATGGAAGAGGCTCCGGTCTCGGCGATGATCGTCTTCACGATGGCGGTGATTTCTTCTTCAGAGAGTTGTTTCGGGAGATAACTCTCTATGACAGCCACCTGTGCCAGTTCGGCATCTGCCAAGTCCTGCCGACCGGCTTGTGCGTAGGTCACGGCAGTCTCCTTGCCCTGCTTGGCTAACTTGGCGATAATCTTCAGGGCTGCATCGTCCTCCAAGGTATCGTTGGCTCCCGGGGCTGTCTTTGCCTCCAGGAACACCTTCTTAATGTTTCTCAGTGTCTCCAGACGCACCTTGTCACGTGCCTTCATGGCCGACTTGATATCTTCACTGATCTGATCAAACAACATAGTCGTATTATTTATTAAAACTTGATCGTTCCCTGGATGGGTTCTTTATTCTCGTTGTCGGTCTTCTTGATGTTTCCCGCTGCCTTGCTGCGGATTTCCTCTAAGATCTGACGGGTACGCTTGTAGGTAGGTATCTGTTCTACGTCAGAGATAACATCGTCATTATCCAGATCCTCCTGACGGAAGATGAAGATATGCGGATGACGCTTGTACTGGCTGGAAGAACCGTCTTTACCATAGTAGCGGTTACGGCGATCCTGACGCTCAGCGGCTTTCTCCTCCTCAGCGGCGATGCGGTCGGCCTCCTCCTGTGTCCGCTTGGTGAAGTGACTGCTCATGCCGTCCACATCCTCGATGCCGAAGCCCGTGGCGAGAATCGTCACCTTTACCTTATCGCCTAATTCCGGATCTGTTGCCAATCCCCATTTGATCTCAAAGTCATTGCCGAACTTACCCATAAAGTCGTTCACATCGTTCATCTCCTCCATCATCAGTCCAGTCTTACTCTGTTTGTCAGAGCAGAAAGAGATGCTCAACAGGATCTTCTTGGAGTTGAACACATCATTATCATTCAGCAGCGGTGAGTGAAGGGCATCCTCAATGGCTTTCTTCACACGGCCTTCTCCTTCACCGTAACCGGTTGACATAATAGCCACACCACCATCCTTCAAGACAGTCTTGACATCGTTGAAGTCGAGGTTGATGAGTCCGTGTACGGTGATGATCTCGGCAATACTCTTCGCAGCCACACTAAGGGTGTCGTCAGCCTTGCCGAAGGCATCCAAGACGGTCAGCTCCGGGTAGATGGCACGCAGTCGCTCGTTGTTGATCACCAGCAAGGCATCAACGTGCTTCGACATCTCTTCCACGCCATCCAACGCCTGGTCAATCTTCTTCGGACCCTCAAAGCGGAAAGGTATCGTAACAATACCTACCGTAAGGATGTCCATCTCCTTACTGATACGTGCGATGACAGGAGCCGCTCCGGTACCTGTTCCGCCACCCATACCTGCCGTGATGAAAGCCATCTTGGTGCCGTCATCCAGCACACGACGGATATCGTCGATGCTTTCTTCTGCAGCCTGACGGGCTTTCTCGGGTTTGTTACCGGCTCCTAATCCTTCTTTTCCCAACTGCAGATGAACAGGAACGGGAGAGTCGTTGAGTGCTTGATTGTCGGTATTACACAATACAAAGGAGACATCGTGGATACCTTCACGGAACATGTGGTTAACAGCGTTGCCACCACCACCGCCGACACCGATGACTTTGATGATACTACTCTCTTTCTCGGTGTCTTCGAAGTCTAATATATCGAATGTATTATCTTTCATATAATATAAGGTATTATTGTTGTGTGAAAATGTTAAACGTATGCTCTTCTATTCTTCGGCAATCATCTTGTTGATGATATTTTTCAACTTAGAGCCGAACTTCTTCAGTCCGCTCTCTTTCTTCTCCTCATCCTCGGCGGCCTTGCGGGCGGCCTCTGCAGCTTCCTCATCAGCCTTACGGGCAGCCTCTGCAGCTTCCTCAGCCTTACGTTTCTCCTCTTCTGCGGCCTGTTTCTCTGCCTCCGTCAGTACGATGCCACTGCCGATCTCGTAGGCCTTACGTGGCTCTTTATGAATCTCTGCGGTGGTTGTCGTGGGCTTCTGCGCCCCGAAAAGATCACCGTCGGCACTTATCTCAGGACCGGCACAGTTCATGTTTCCTTTGGCAAGAATACCCAAGACCGTATTCATCATGCCGTTTTTCGCATTGATTTCAGCATCTTTTGAGGTGATACTCTGAGTGACGAACTTAGCGATGCGTATCTTCTCCACATGGGTGTGGTTACGGAAAGCTATCTCGATATTCTTCATGTTCGAGCCGCCACCGGTGAGGATGATACCACCCAGCAGACGGTCGGTATATTCCTGCGGTATCTGATACCATACATTCTCGATGATCTCTTCCGTACGGCCCTCAACAATCTCCACAAATTTCCTGCATTCCACAGAACGGTCGGAGTCGATACTGATCATCTGATTGTTGTCAATTTCGCCATTGTCGGTCCAGGCACTGCCGTATTTGAGCTTCATATTCTCCGCATCACTCTCTTCCATCTGCAGGGAGGCGATATCCTTGGTGATATTGTGACTGCCAAGGGGGATGACGGCCAGATGACGGAGAACGTTCTTGTAATAGACGCTGACAGTGGTCGTGTCAGCACCTATGTCAACCAGTGCGCAACCGGAGCGGCGCTCAGCATCGGTGAGGACACTGTCGGCCAATGCCAGTGGCGCAAGGTTCATCTCTGCAATAGCCACACCAGCCATGTCGAAACACTTATTCAGTTTCCTGTAGAACTCTTTTCTCCAAAGGATATTCAGGAAGTTTCCTTCCAGTCGTGTACACTGAATACCCACAGGATCCATCTGGTATTGGTTGTCCACCTTATATTCCTGTGTGGCAGCATCCAGGATTTCCTGATCTTGGTAACTCATGTTGCGGTTAGCATCCATCAGTTCATTGACCATCTCCTGGGTAACGATAGAGTCGGCAGGCAGGTTTTTTACGATAACGTTCTTTACACTACGGATAGACTGTCCTCCCACACCCACATATACATGTGAGATGTTGGCTTTCAGGATGGAGGTGAGTTTCTTCACAATGTTTGATATACACTGCGCGGTCTTGTCAATGTTATAGATCACCCCTTTACGGATGAATGTGCTGGAGTCTTCTTTTACGACTGCAAGCACAGAAATGCTTCCATCGAGGTTTTTCTTACCTGCGATGCCGGTCATCTTCGATGAACCGAGTTCAATTGCTACGATAAATTCCTTTGCTGCCATACGCTATATTTGTTTTTTATTTTCTTTATTCTCTGTCACGGGCTTTTCTGGAGTGGTAGTGGTGGTAGTGGCAGGAGCGGGTGTCTCTGGCACCGCCACCTTAACAACTGGCTTCTGGTCGTTCTTCTTACAGATAATCTGATTGTCAAACTCCAGACTGATATAATGATATTTATTCCATCCTGCCTCGTTAAGACCATATTTATAGAACTTCTCCAAACGGTCCAATTTACTATGGATGAAGGTAGAGATGGCTTTCTCCTGATCTTTCTTCACCTTAGGAGGAATACCTAAGTAAACGATATGGTCACCGACACGGGGGACGATCTCTATGCCTTGGTCCTGTAACAGGTTGATCTGTTCCACCTGATTGCGCCACAGATCGCTGTTCATCAGTTCTTTGGCGATGGTTGCCAGCAGCATCGACGATTGTTTCTGGACATGTCCTGTGGCAATGATCAGATCACTCGTATATTTGGAGTTCGGCAAGATGCCTCCTCGCTCGTCAAGATAGTAGTCATCGCCCAGATTATTCTTTACCCGGATGATGGGCAGTCGCTGTGTGATGGTGATGCACACATGACCGTTCTGGGTCTTATAACACTGGGCGGTATTGACGAAAGGACTCTTCATCAGATAGTCCTCGATATTCCTGGGGTTGATCGTCTCAGACGGTTTTCCTATCGGGTAGAGACGGTTACGTTCCAGAATATTCTTCACTTCCTGTGCGTTCAGGAACCCGTTAGTATTCTCGTCTGCAATATTGATGCTTACCTGGGAACACTTCTGGGCGCTGTTATCCGGATTGTTAAACGATACCATGGCGGTTACCAGATAACCTAATAACAGGATATCTGTAACGACAAGTAATGTTTTCTTCCAGTTTATACGCAACTTCATTATTTACAATATCTTTCTTTTAAGATCTTTTCTATTTCAGGAACCTGGTTGTCCAAGTCGCCGGCACCTAATACGATAAGTACTTCGAAATCATGTGCTTTCACAAACGACAGTACTTCATCGGTGTGGATCAGGTATTTCTCTACGTTGTCCGACAGATGGTCATATATCAGTTTGGAGGTAACCCCGGGTATCGGCTGTTCTCTTGCCGGATAGATATCTGTGAGTATGACCTCGTCCAACAGACTCAGACTGTTGGAGAAGTCAAGGTAGAAGTCACGGGTGCGGGTGTAGAGATGCGGCTGGAAGATGGCCGATACCTTTCTGCCTTTATACAACTCTTTGATGCTCCGTGCACTCTGGTATATCTCTTTCGGATGATGAGCGTAGTCGCTCAGGAACACGATCTTATCGGTCTTCAGTTTAAAATCAAAACGACGCTCAACACCCTGATAGGTTCTCATGCCTTCTTTCAACTCCTCTGCACCACAACCGCATAGTTGAGCCATGGCCATCGCTGCGATGGCATTCTCTATGTTGATAGGTACTGGCTGGCCCAGAGAAACACGAGGAATGTTCTCGATCGGTGAGACAAAGTCGAATGTGATCTCTCCATTCTCAATGATGATATTCTCCGCATGGAAGTCACCCTGAGAAAGATCGTATTCATAAACGGTCACTCCATCTGCTACTGCGGGTTTCATCTCTAAACCGCGATGGATGATCAGTGCACCACCTGGTTGTATCAAGGTGCTGTAATGGCGGAAGCTCTCCAGATAGGCTTCCTTCGTCCCGTAGATATCCAGATGGTCGGGGTCTGTACTGGTGATGACAGAGATCCACGGACGAAGCCAGTGGAAAGACCTGTCGAACTCATCGGCCTCGATGACCACATAATTACTCGTGTTGCTCACGATATAGTTGGTATGATAGTTCTTCGAGATTCCTCCGAGGAAGGCATTACAGTCGATATGACTCTGATGCATCAGGTGAGCACACATCGTTGATGTCGTTGTCTTCCCATGTGTCCCTGCTACACACAAACCTTTCTGTGAGCGGGTAAGGAGTCCTAATAACTGTGCGCGCTTGAGTACCTCGAAACCATGCTCACGGAAATAGACCAGTTCCTGATGATCCTGCGGAACGGCAGGGGTATAGATGACAAGACAGTTGTTGGGATTGAGGAAATCGGGTGCTATCTTCCTGACATCCTCCTCGTAATGGATAAGGGCACCTTCCGCCTCCAGTTGTCTGGTAAGTGTAGAAGGGGTCTTGTCATAACCACCTACAGCCACGTTCCTATGAAGGAAAAAACGGGCGATGGCACTCATGCCGATACCTCCGATGCCAACAAAATATACAGCCTTTATATCTTTTAATTCCATCTTATTTTTCTCCAATAGCTAATTTTATCACTTCGTCTGCGATGATCTCTGCAGAATTGGGCAATGCGAGTTTCAAAATATTCCTGCTGAGATCAGACAGCTTCTCGTTGTCTTTGACTGTTGCCAGGGCCAAGCCCACCAGTTTCTCTGTCGCTTCGGCATCTTTGACATACATGGCAGCCTCCTTTTCCACTAATGCCATAGCATTCTTGGTCTGATGATCCTCCGCAACATTAGGTGAAGGAACGAGGATAACCGGTGTGCCCAACAGACAGAATTCTGAGATGCTGCTGGCTCCTGCACGACTGATGACTAAGTCAGCTGCCTTATAGGCGGCACCCATGTCTGATATGAAGTCAAGAATCTTGATGTTCTTCAGCGACTTTCCTGCGGTCTTCTGTAAGATATCTGAGTGGTAATACTTACCTGTCTGCCAGATCATCTGGGCTCCGCTGGCTTCTATCTCATCGATATGTTGCAGGATGCTCTCATTGATAGTTCTTGCCCCGAGTGAACCGCCGACCACCAGAATGGTTTTCTTGTCAGGGTCCAATCCAAAGGTGTTGACAGCCTCCTCCCGGGATAATGGGGTGTTCAGGAGTGCCTGTCTGACCGGATTTCCCGTCAGGATAATCTTGTCGGCAGGGAAGAACCTTTCCATCCCCTCATAAGCAACACAGATCTTTTCTGCTTTCTTGGCCAACAGCTTGTTGGTGACTCCGGCATAGGAGTTCTGCTCCTGTATAAGACAGGGAATGCCCATGGATGCACATTTGTTCAGGGTAGGGCCACTGGCATATCCTCCCACACCCACGGCAGCCATCGGCTTGAAGTCTTTGATAATCTTCTTGGCCATGCGCTGACTCTTCCATATCTTATAAAGAACCTTCACGTTCTTCAACAGGTTCTTACGGTCAAAACCACAGATGGGCAGACCGACAATCTCGTAACCTGCCGCAGGAACACGCTGCATCTCCATCCTTCCGAGTGCTCCGACAAAGAGGATGCTGGCATCAGGATATTTCCCTTTGATGGCATTGGCAATAGAGATAGCGGGGAAGATATGACCTCCCGTTCCGCCACCACTGATGATAATCCTCATTTCTTTATCCATATGCATTGCTTTAATTTGCAAAAATAATTATAATTTTTCTCTTTAACGCATAATTTAGATATTTTAATTATGCAGTTTTTAAAGAAACTTTTTGACCCTTTTCTTCTCCTGTCATATCTTCTCTTTTGGCAGCTGAACAACTGACACTGAGGATGACTCCTATATATACGCAGTTGACGATGGTGGATGTTCCTCCCTTGCTGATGAGAGGGAGCGGTTGTCCGGTTACCGGCGCTAAGCCGACAGCCACTGCCATGTTGAACATAGCCTGCGTAACGAGCAGTAAGGCAAAGCCCATAATCAACAGGGCGGGGAAGGCGTTCACACAATGATTGGCAATACTGGCCGTACGGAAAAGCAGGACGATATAGAGAAGACATACGATCACTGCTCCCCAGATACCCATCTCTTCAATGATGATGGCATAGATAAAGTCGGAGAAAGCCTGTGAGAGGAAGTCTCTCTCCACGGAATTGCCCGGTCCTTTGCCGATGAGATTAGAACTGGCGATAGCGATATTGGCATGTGCCACCTGTGCATCCTTATCTAAGTCGATCTCTTCAGGAGCTATCTCTTTATTATCCATGAACTTCACGATACGTGCTTTCCACGTGTCAGAGCGGTGAAGAACTTTTCTGATGATCGTAGGACTCTTTTTCTGTTCTATCTGTTCGGTCATTTGCAACTCATTGTTGGCTGTCGCTGCTGGATCTTCGTTCTTTCCAACGAGCATGACCAGTGAGAAGACGAAAATGGCTCCCAACATCAGAACACCCAGCAGCTTGCCTATCTGTGTCTTTGGAACGCGTCCGATGAACATCATAATGATGACTGTCAGGAATAGCAAGGCTGCTGTAGAAAGGTTCTCCATGGCAATCAACAACAAGATGGGGCAACTGATATACATGATGTATTTAAAGGCATGACGGTCGGCTCCGTTAGCTGTCTGCATAGCACTGAGTATCTGGGCCTCAGCCAGAATCACGGCTCCCTTAGCCAGTTCTGAGGGCTGAAACTGTATTCCGAAAAACTCTATCCAACGCTGTGCTCCATTGGTGGTCTGTCCTACGATAAGCAC
>JAEEZP010000218.1 GCA_016291915.1 Prevotella sp.
AAATATGCTAAAATACCTTAAATCTGTTTGCAATTTTTAAATTATTCAACTATATTTGCGGAAGAAAGTGTTGAAACGCAAATAAAAACAATCTACATGGAGCAACAAGCGGTAATAAAGACAGTTGGGGGACAGAGCCCATGCAAGACCTGTCCACATGGCGAGTTTTTGCGGATTGCAAATCCTTATATTCATCTTCGGCGGATGACATATCCGCCGGAACGGGTTCACAAAAAAAGGACACTTAAAGTGATTGCGGATTATTATAAAAAGATGTGATATGAGAAAGAGAGATTATATTTTTGTGTGTGTTTGCATATTTTTTATTTCATGTATATCATCTGATTTAAAAGAAGCAAACAATAATTCTATACAACAGGAAGATAGTATTAACGATTTAGATTTAGAGGAATTACTAAAAGAATTACCTTCTCCTACTGAATCTGAAACTGTAAGAAATAATAGGCTTAGAGATCTTTTTGTTCTTATGGATGATGATTCGTTGCTGTATATACCATTTTTTGTAATTCCCAATTTGTATGGGTCTTCTTTAGAAAGATTTCATGAGAAGTATAACACTTATGAGGAATTCAAAGATGCATTCTTACATCAGGATTCCTTGTTAGATACACGAAAAAAAAGGTCGTATCATGTAAAAATAAATAAATCTATCATGAATGACTTCAATAATATGTCTACAGATGTATTTCTAAGTACATATATGATGAACATGGGGACGGTTCCGGTGTTCATTATAGTTTGATATATTTGGAGTATATTGAAATAAGTTGTATTTTTGCATCAGCGATGCAGAGAACCGTCCCGCTTTGATCCTTTTTTCTAATTATAATCTCTGTGCCTCGGTACCTCTGTGTTTATATTTGCAGGAGATCCCGGGTCAAGCCCGGGATGAGGGGATCTTCTCTTTTTATACGAAATCGGGCTGACTCTGTGAAATACAGAATCAGCCCGTGATGGTTGTATTAGGAAGAAAGATTTAGTCAATCTTCCTGATCGGCATGGCGATATGGATATTGATGGGTGCTGGCTCCTCTTTTGGAATGATCTGCTGATAATCCTTGCGGATACCGGCAGCACGCTGGATGGCTAATGCCTCCTCACCGAAATCGATGTTACGGTACACATGCGTGTTCTTTACCTCAACGCCCTTGCCACTGTTTTTCAGATAGTTATCCTTCACATAGTTATTGTAAATCTCTATCTCGTAGTCACGGTCGGAGTCGATATGCAGCCACATCTGACGAAGACTGTTGATGAAGTTATTGCGGATGGTCCAACCGGATGAACCGTCGTCAGGATAGATACAGCGCGGACCCTTATAGAGGTAGTTGCCTTCGCATACAGAGCCTGGCTGGCGACCTAACATATAGATGATACCACCGTCGGTAAGGATCTTATGACTCTCGCCTAAGTAGTTGTAACTGATACTGTTGTTGCCTGCCACTGTTGACTCGGGGATCTTGGCGTTACCCCACCACCAACCTAATGCCACGCAGCCGTATGGCGTGCCGGCAATATTATTATGGTCGTAGTGCACATCCTTCACGAAGAAACCGATCATGGCCTCTAACTGGCGGAAATCCAGACTGACGTTACGCACATAGTTGTCGGTAATCTGGATATCCTGACATACACCCTCACGACTGGCTGGGATGTCGCCCTCGCCATCACCGATCTCATAATGCTGAGGATGTCCCACGCTGACGGCGCATCCCAACAGATCGTTGAAATAGTTGCCTACCACCTTCGTGTGCTTTACATCATTACTTAAGTTAACAGCCACTGCAGAACCAAGGTGCTCAAAGCGGTTGTTCGTGATGGTGATATTTGCGGCATTGCGCACTTCTATCGTACCCTCAGGAAGAATCGTACTGTTGTATTTCGTTGGATGCCAGTTGCCATCGGGGATATACTTCACGGCCATGGCCAGACTCTGGATACCTCCGAAACCGTTGGATCCTTCAAGATCCATCAGGTTCCATGCATCATAGGCAAAGGTAATGCCTTTGACGGTAACATTCTCAACCCGCTGCTGCAGGTTGTTTCCTTCGATCTTAAGAAGAGTATGTGTCTGCGGAGCGATTACCTCAGCCTTTGTCATATCCTCGTTGTCTGCCATGTAATAGAGGGTCTTGGCTTTACGGTCGAAATAGAACTCGCCGGGCTCGTCGAGCAACTCGTAGGCATTGCGAACGAAGAACTTACCATCATACTTTGTCTTTCCAGCCCATGCCAAGGATGTGAGAACAGCTCCGATAGGCTGCTGAAGGGTTACGGCAAGGGTATCCCCCCACTTGGTCATCTCCTCCACACAGAGGATCTTCTCCGACCATACACTGTTCTGAACGAGTTCTACATCTTGGGGATTCCGGAATTCAGACATCTCACCACCATACTGGAATAAGATACCTTTGGGAGCAGTGCCACTTCCGAAAGCCCACGACTCCTTTCCTGTTACGGGAATCTCTCCCCATGAGCCTAAACCATTCTGTAACACCTTCGCTCCTGCCATCCTACAGCGTTTGCCGTTGACAAGTAGCGTGCGCAGTTTCTTCTCGCTATTTAGTGGAGCCTTCCAGAGGTTTCCGTGAATACGCTGCCAACCCGTGACATGCACACCGCCACTGACGACAACCTTCTCTCCTTCAACAGCTTTCAGCGTGATGCTGCGATCTTTGGAGAGTGCATAGTTGATATTGATAGGAGCAGCTAACTCATAGTTGCCTTGGTGGAACTGGATGACAACATCCTGCTTACCAGGCTTGATGGTCTTCAACGTTTTCTGGAGTGTAGCAGGCGTTACCTCATACACTTTCTGTGCCTGTAATCCTACACAGGAGAACAACAGGGCAGCAAGAATGATGAATGAAAATCTCTTCATAGGATCAACGTGCTAAGTTATTTCGGCAGGTTGAAAGCCTTGGTCATCTCCTTCAACTGAGCATCGCTCATACCTTCCGGTTCGAAGCCCATACACTTAGCATCAATATAGATCTTGGCACTCTTCGACAATACGTCAATCTGGTCGAAAGCATCCATCACGTCCAATCCCTGTGCGAAAACACCATGCTTCTCCCACAGCACCACATCATAGTCATCCAACTCTGCCAATGTGGCGTTGGCCAGTTCGTTACTGCCCGGCAGCTGGTAGGGGATAATACCTAAGCCAAGCGGACAGAAAGCCTTTGTCTCGGGGATCATGCTCCACAGGATATTGGTGAGCACATCCTTACCCAAGAATGCTTTGTTGTGACTCATGGCAACCAACTCGATGGGGTGGGTGTGTACGGTAGCGTTATAAGCAGAGCCCTTCTCAATCAGATGGTTATGCACAGACAGGTGAGAAGGCAGCTCACTTGTCGGCTGTACCGGGTTGTCAGCGATGATCACATAACTGGCACAGTCGTCGAGAATACGGATCACACTGCCATTGTCCATGGGCCAGCGGGCCAAGTCACGCATACGCTTGCCGGTACCTTTGCAATAGAAATAGCAACCTTTCAACTGGGGTAGGGTGATACCGATATGTTTTACGTCGCTGATGGCTGGCATGGCCTTGATGTCATCGTCGATGAACTTGGTGATGTTCACCGTGATGTTTCCGCCGTTACGCTCAGCCCAACCGTTTTGCCAGAGATAACCGGCAACTTCTGCAATCTTCTCAATCTCCTGCTTCAAGGCAGGTCTTCCTTCCAAAATACTTTTCATATTCATATTTATTAGTTCTTAAGTATCTTTATTAAAAAGAATCATTATTTTTGCTAATCGCTACAAAGTTACGAAAAGTCGAGCGAAATGCAAAAGGAAAACTTGTTTTTCTTTTCATTTCCGAGACAGAGTAACTTCGACGTAGTCAAAGTTACAAAAAATCGAGTGCAGAACAAAATAAGTTCACTTATTTTTTATGCCGAGATGAAATAACTTCGCCACTTGTCGCAAAGTTACGAAAAATCGAGTGCAAAACAAAGAACTGTTCTTTTTTTTGCCGAGACGAAGTAATTTCGCCGACGAAGAAGTCAAAGTTACGAAAAGTTTTTGTATCTTTGCATAATTATGGATAAAAATATTAATCAACCCGTCAAGTGGAGCGAGAACGTCATCATTGTAGATGCGGAATATCTCGATCATGTCGTCTTTAATCTTACTGTCAACTTCGAAAGGATGTTAGGCAGGAGGATTCCGCCGGCTGACTTGGCTAAGTGGATCGACTGTGTGGCATTAGACGGTGGGATGAGACCGGGAGCGCATGAGACACAGGTGGTGCTGATACATGAGAAGAATGCTGCTGGACTGCAGTATTTCGCACCTTCGGAGTATCAGACATCCCTCAATGGTAAAGCCTTCAAGGACCAGTTGGGAGAGTTTGTGATCAGTGCGGTACCTGTTGAGTCGATGACCACAAAGAATGACCTGTTGTTGGATGTGGTCAGTCTGACGTTGCCGGAGAAGGATGTTAGGCGGATTATGATAATCCCTAACGGTGAGGATGAGGCCCTTTGCAGACAATTGCGGAACCAGCTCCAGCAGGCTGACGAGGATAAGCATATTACCGTGTTGGCCATGGAGCCGATAGCCGGTGGCAATTTCAGGCAGGAGATTCTGGGATACTCCCTCTTGCAGGCGTTAGGCATCCGTGCAGATGAGATCAGATAAAATAAAAAGGAATAAGTAATCATTATAAACATTAATCTATGAGCAGAGTATTGATGATTGGCGCCGGTGGCGTCGCTACAGTAGCTGCATTCAAGATCGCACAGAATGCAGATGTGTTTACCGACTTCATGATTGCAAGTCGTAGAAAAGAGAAGTGCGACCAGATCGTTGAGGCTATCCATAAGGCCGGTTATCCGATGGCTATTCAAACAGCACAGGTAGATGCTGATGATGTGGAGCAGTTGAAGGTGCTCTTCAATGACTTCAAACCAGAGTTGGTGATCAACCTGGCACTGCCTTATCAGGACCTGACGATTATGGACGCTTGTCTGGCTTGCGGAGTCAATTATCTGGATACGGCCAACTACGAGCCAAAGGATGAGGCACATTTTGAGTACAGTTGGCAGTGGGCTTATAAGGAGCGTTTTGAGCAGGCTGGGCTCTGTGCTATTCTCGGTTGCGGCTTCGATCCGGGTGTCAGCGGTATCTACACGGCATACGCCGCTAAGCATCACTTCGACGAGATGACCCAGTTGGATATCGTCGATTGCAATGCCGGTAATCATCATAAGGCATTCGCCACCAACTTCAATCC
>JAEEZP010000219.1 GCA_016291915.1 Prevotella sp.
AGAATACCGTTGGGACCGGTGGTGGAAGCGTGGTAACGGATGAGTTTTTCACCGGGTTCGCCCTTGGTGATGATACCGCTGTTGTTCATGTCGTAAGTACGCTTGCAACGGTTGCAGGAAGCCATGCCACTGCTATTGACCGACAGGATATCACGCATCAGTCCGGTCTCTTTGTAACAGTTGGGGCATAGGGCATCATAGGCAAAGAAGATGGGCGGATCATTCAGGATGCCGTAGCCCACATAGATGCCGGTCTCGTTGTAGATTCCTAAGACACAAGTGCGTTGCTTATCCACGGCATTCATTGCTTGTCGGCTACTCAACCCTTGGTTGTTGGTAAAAAGGAAAAACTGATTACCGGAAGTGGAGATCCTACAGAAGATGCCGGGAGCCAGGGGATTCATCGCACTCGACAGGGTGGCATCGAGATGCTGCTGGTTGTCGAAGACGAAATAAGCATGATACCTGCTGTATTCAAACTCCTCATCCCCACAGGCAAAGAGTGTCATACATAATAATATTGCCCAAAACTGCTTCATCCTTCCAACAGTTTCTTTTCTGCTTTTTCTATCTGCTCAAAATGGAATCCTTCCAGGGTGTTGTCCATCAACTCCGCTATCTTGTCATTACAGAGGTTGCCGATGCTACCCTCATGGGTATGATGAATATGCTTGTCGGCCACATACGAACCGTTCTCAATAGCCAGTCCTACGGTCTTGTAAGCATCACGGAAAGGCATGCCGGCAGCCGCCAAGCGGTTTACTTTCTCCACGGAGAACATCGGGTCGTACATCGGATTGTCGAGGATATGCTCGTTCACCTTCATCTTATTGATGATATAGGCAGCCATCTGCAGACAGTCTTTCAGTTCGTCGAAGGCAGGAAGGAACACCTCTTTGATGATCTGCAGATCACGGAAATACCCTACGGGGAGGTTGTTCATGATAAGCATGATCTGTTGCGGCAGTCCTTGTATCTTATTACTCTTGGCCCGGATGAGTTCGAAGACATCGGGGGTCTTCTTGTGCGGCATGATACTACTACCGGTGGTGCACTCATTAGGCAGTTTGACAAACGAGAAATTCTGACTGTTGAAAAGACAGGCATCGAAAGCCATCTTAGCCAGGGTGCCGGCAATGGAAGCTAAGGCAAAGGCTACATTACGCTCCATCTTGCCACGTCCCATCTGGGCATACACTACATTGTAGTTCATGCTGTCAAAGCCCAATAGCTCAGTGGTCATCGTACGGTTGAGCGGGAAGGAAGAACCATAGCCGGCAGCACTGCCCAGCGGATTTCTGTTCGCCATCTTATAGGCGGCTTGCAGGAACAGCATATCATCAGCAAGGCTCTCTGCGTAGGCACCGAACCACAGTCCGAAACTGCTGGGCATGGCAATCTGCAGATGGGTATAGCCCGGCATCAACACCTCTTTATACTGCTCACTCTTAGCAAGCAGTTCATCAAAGAGGATCTTTACATTTTCTGCTATCTCTTTCAGTTCATGACGGGTGAACAGTTTCAAGTCAACCAGCACCTGGTCGTTACGTGAACGACCACTGTGAATCTTCTTACCCATATCCCCCAACTGTCGGGTGAGCATCAGCTCTACCTGTGAGTGCACATCCTCAACACCCTCTTCAATGACGAAAGAGCCTTCCTCACATTTCCGGTATATCTTTCGGAGTTCTGCGAGTAACAAGGGGAGTTCCTCTTTCCCTAACAGTCCGATACTCTCCAGCATCGTGATATGTGCCATGCTACCCAGCACGTCATAAGGGGCGAGATAGAGGTCCATCTCACGGTCACGTCCCACGGTAAACCGTTCTATCTCACTGTTTACCTCAAAATTCTTTTCCCACAGTTTGTTTGCCATGCCATTATTTTAAACGTTGTTCTCGTTCCCGTTCTCGTTCCCGTTCCCGTTAATGTTCCCGTTCCCGTTATCGTAAGGAATCATTGCCAGCATGTCGGCAATCTTCTCCAGTCCCTCTTTCAGTGGACCGCTGATCATCCCTTTCAGGAAGGGGTTGATATTTGCTTCGAGGGTGAGCTTCATTTTAGAAGACTCCTCAGAGAGGGGGAGCAACTGTATCCAGAGGTAGAAAGGTATCGGCGACTGTTCCGTCTCGAACTTGATACACTTGGGTGCATCGCGGTCGATGATACGCAGGGTGATGCCTCCTACCGGGGGTACAGAAACGGTGATGTGATCTCTGTCGAAAGAGAGATCCTTCACTTTGTCTTCGGGCAATCGGTCTTTGATAGCCTCGATATTACTCAGGTCACTCAGTTTCTCAAAAACCTTTTCCTGAGGATATGGTATCTGTTTTACGTTACTTTCGAATTTACTCATAATTATATTAGTTGACAAGTTAAAAAGTAAACGGGTTGACGAGAAAAGGAGATGTCGATAATTCGATATTCCGAGATTAGGAGATTTCGAGATCCCGAAATACCGAGAATACTCCCTAAACCCTAAACTCTAAACCTTAAACCTTAAACCCTCCAATTCGCCGGATCCTTCCGCCACTCATGGAGGAGGTTGACATCTGCTTCAGAAATATAACCAGTCTCCAAAGCCTGGGCTACCACATGCTCATAGTCGGTGAGGGTAACCAACTTCACATCAGCTGCTTCAAAAGCATCCTTGGCGGTCTGGAAGCCGTAGGTATAACTGGCAACCATGCCGACCACCTCACAACCGTATTTACGGATGGCCTCTACCGCTTTCAGACTACTGCCGCCGGTGGAGATCAGATCCTCTACGACCACTACCTTAGTACCCTTGGGAAGTTCACCCTCTATCAGGTTCTCCATACCGTGATCCTTGGGTTTCGAACGGACATAGATAAACGGCAGATGCAGGGCGTCGGCTACCAAAGCACCCTGGGCGATGGCTCCCGTAGCTACTCCGGCCACAGCCTCTGCCTCAGGGAAGTATTCGAGGATATTATGTACGAGTTCCTGTTTTACGTAGTTACGTAAGGCAGGGAACGACAGGGTCTTCCGGTTGTCACAGTAAAAAGGTGACTTCCAGCCCGATGCCCATGTGAAGGGGTTATTAGGTTGTAACTTAATTGCTTTTACTTCCAATAGTTTTGTTGCGAAGGCTTTCATTGATGTATCCATATCTATATCTATTATATTTTATATTTCCGTGGGTGCAAATATAATCATTTTATTTGAAAAATTTATCATTTTATCCTTTCATTTATGGATATTTTCACCTATCCCCTTTTGCAAAGCCGAGTGACAACACGCTGATCCTTATACCGCCAGCCTGCATCAGTTGTTTACCACATTCCACGATGGTTGCCCCAGTGGTGATGACATCATCAATGAGCAACACGTGTTTGTCTTGTAAGAGGACAGGATGGTTCAGGTAGAACACATCCTTGACATTCTCGTTGCGTTGCCAACGGTCTTTCCGGGTCTGACTCTCCACAAACATCTTCCTTTCCAGCATGTTATCCGCGATGGGTAGTCCGGTTATCTCGCGTACCCCCACGGCAATCTCCTTACTCTGGTTGTAACCCCGCTGATGTTGACGTCGTTTCGCTAAAGGCACAGGGATAATCAAGTCGATACCTTCAAAGAAACCGTCGTTGAGAATCTCACGGGCAACCATCCTTCCCAATAGCCTGCCGCTTTCAGGATGATGCCGGTATTTGAGGTTGTAGATCAGTCGACTGGTCTCCGAATGGGCCTCGTAAAAGAAAAAGGCAGTGGCTCTTTCTATCGGCAGTAATACCCAGAAAGACTTTGCTAACTCATTGTCATAGGGGTTCTTGGAATAGTAGGTCCTTGGCAGATGTAAGTTACACTTGCCACACAACAGTTGTTCTCCGACACTCAGTCTGCTCCCACATAGCGGGCATATCGGTGGAATGATAAGGTTGAGCAGCCGTGACCAAAAACTGATCATAGTTCTTCTTCGTCGTTTTCGATGTCCTCAAAACCATCATCATCCACACACTGCCGGATGAGATCCATCGTAAAACCGCGAGAAAGGGCAAAACGAATCAGTTTTCCGTTACGCTCATACGGATTGTCTCCCTTGATCGACTTGTCTTTGTTCTTGATCAGAGGACGAAGCACGGTGAGATAGTCCTTGTCATCTACCTCTGCCAAGACCTTCCTACGTAGCTCCTGCGGAATCTGTTTCAGGTACAATGCCTGGTTGATTTTCCGTTCTCCCCATTTGTTGTAAAGGATCTTGTCTTTCACAAACGACCGGCAATAGCGTTCGTCATCGATATATTTCTCTTTGATGAGATAACGGAGGATACGCTCTTGCTCGGCATCCGTCGCCTCCCATCTGCGCAGATATTCACACATCTCGGAAGAGCAATGCTCGGCCGATGCACACATGGCGGTCAGTGTGTAAAGCATCTCCTGTTCCGTCTTTTTCTTTTTCTTCTTGTTCTCCATAGTAATTATATTTGTTGATGATC
>JAEEZP010000220.1 GCA_016291915.1 Prevotella sp.
ACCGAGGATACAGTTCCACAAACAACCGAATCCCTGACCACGCATAATCTTTCCAGCCAAGAAACCGGCAATGATTCCTACGATGATTCCTCCAATAATTCCTTCCATATTAGATATATTAACGTAATGTAGCCTTACTCTAATGCAAATGTACAAAAAAAAATTGATATAGATACCTACCTTAAACAAAAATATCGTCTTTTTTTTTAGGAATACAGGTGGAGACATAATCACTCTTCTTTCCTGAACCTTGCCACAAGCGGCAGATGGTCGCTGTAACCGTTATTGTATCGATAACCATTATAGTTCCTTCTCGGTTTTACACCACCATATTTCCTATCGTCTTCCAACAAGAATGGAGGATCATGGACGTCACACGACAACAATCGCTTTCGCATCTCCTCATTGACAAAGATATGATCTATGCTCTGCCAGCGTGACTTGTATTTATAGGTACCTTTCGCCCCATTACAACCTATGGCACCTTGAGAGACATCATAAAGATTTTTATTCTCCAGCCGTCTCAACGCAAGGTTATCTGTCTCATCATTAAAATCTCCCATGATGATGACCGACGCACGATAAGACCGTGCAAAAATGGAATCCACAACAGAGATGATTCTGTCGGCCACCAGCAAACGGTGTGGCCGCGTCTTCTTTTCACCATTAAAACGACTGGGTGCATGAACCACCATCAGGTGTAGCGTATCACCATCGGCAAGTGTTCCCATAACATAAAGAATGTCACGTGTTGGTCGCATACCATTCATCGGGTTAATCCTTATAGCATGACTATGGATGAGACGGAAGGAATATGGTGAATAAAGCAGGGCCACATCAATACCCCGTTCATCAGGACTATTAGCCATCACATAGCGATAGCCTCCATTTCGAAGCAGGGAACGCTCGGTAAGGTCACGCATCACACTGTCGTTCTCCACTTCAGACAATGCCACGAAATCCGGCAATCCCCACCCTTCTGACTGATCACCGCATGAGATAATCTCTTTTGCGATATGATTCACTTTATCCCAATAGCGATGACGATTCCAATGTCGCACACCATCAGCAAGATATTCCTGATCTTGTTTCAGGCTATCATGCTGTGTATCGAAGAGGTTTTCACAGTTTATTTCTACAAAGGTGAAGATTCCTAATAACAGGCTCAGCATAAAAAATTAGCGTTTATCTATCTGTATATCCCGTTTTACATTATGGCGGATCTTCTGCAGATAAGCCGCCATGCCTTCATTATCTTTTTTATCGATAATCTCAAGCAGTTCCTTGAGTTCTTCACGAATCCGCACCACATTATCATGAGTATAGGGATTAAACAGAATCTCTTGCAACAGGTAGTCATCCTCATTAAGCACACCCTTAGCAATCTGCATGTGGCGTTTAAACGTGGTACCCGGTGCATCCTGATGTTTCATCACGGCGGCAAAGACAAAAGTACTGACAAACGGTATACTCAATGAATATGCCACAGTCTTGTCGTGCTCTTCAAAGGTGTATTCGTAAATATTCAATCCGAGTTTCTGATAGAGATCCTTAAAGAAGATCCTTCCGATGAAATCCCCTTCACTGATAATGATGGCATTCTCCTCGCTCAACTGATTGAGATTAGCAAAAGTGGGGCCGAACATAGGGTGTGAAGAGACAAAATGCATCCCTGTTGACTCATAGAACTCCTTCAGTCCCGTCTTCACCGAGGCAATATCACTGATGATACACTCCTTGGGAAGATGAGGAATTACTTCTTGAAAAGCAGGAATCGTATATTTCATCGTTACGGCATTAATCAGCAGTTCCGGCTTAAACTCCTCAATCTCCTCCATGGTGGTGAACCGCAAGGTATTATACGTAAAACGCATCCGTCGGGGATCCCTCTCATAAACAGCCACCTCATGTTCAAAACTTAGTAAGTCGAGGAAGAAACTGCCCATCTTACCCGCTCCTAATACTAATATCTTCATTGTTTAATCATTTATCGTTGATACTGAGTTACTTTGATCATCATAACTCTACACATTACACTCTTAACTATTTATAATCTCTATCTGCTGACGTACGCTCTCTTCGTGGATAGCCTCAAAAACTTTCTTAATGAATTCAGCATCCATACCATAGAGCGTGCCCTGAGCCCCCCGTTTGTCGAGAATCTCATTGTAACGCTGTGCCTGCAACACCGTCAAATTATGTTCTTTCTTATATTGCCCGATCTCACGACAAACACGCATACGCTTAGACAGAATATCCATCACCTGATTATCCAACTGGTCTATCTGCTTGCGCAATTGACTGATACCCTCTGTGGTGATCTTCTCATTACGCACCACCAACTGCGACAGGATATAGTCGAGCACATCAGGTGTCACTTGCTGTTTGGCATCACTCCATGCATTATCCGGATCACAATGACATTCTACGATCAGACCATCGAATCCCAAATCCATGGCTTGCTGACATAAAGGAGCTATCAGATCACGGCGTCCACCGATATGACTGGGGTCACAGACAATAGGAAGCGTAGGTATCCGTCGGCGCAATTCTATAGGAATCTGCCACATCGGCAAATTACGATACATCGACTTATCATAACTGGAGAATCCACGATGAATGGCACCCAATCGTTTGATACCAGCCCTGTTAAGACGCTCCATGGCACCTATCCACAGTTCGAGATCTGGATTGACTGGGTTTTTTACAAGCACTGGAATATCAACGCCCTTCAACGAGTTGGCAATAGCCTGCATGGCAAAAGGATTTGCTGTGGTTCGGGCACCAATCCACAACACATCCAATTCATATTTCAGTGCCAGTTCCACATGTGCAGGAGTAGCCACTTCGGTAGTGATGAGCATACCTGTCTCTTCCTTCACTCGTTTCAGCCATGGCAGTGCTTTCTCGCCATGTCCCTCAAAGCCACCCGGTTTAGTACGAGGCTTCCAGATACCGGCACGAAAATTATGACATCCTTTGCTTGCCAACTCTAAAGCTGTCTTCATCACCTGTTCTTCTGTTTCAGCAGAACAAGGTCCTGCAATCACAAAAGGACGTTTATTGTCACTTGGCAAACTGATCGGTTCTAATTCTAATTCCATATTATTTCTATTAAAAATTCTACTTTATACGGGTTACCCATTACCAATAACTCTCAATATCACTCTAAACTCTTAATCCGTTGTAGTGCTTCACGCATCTTCTCATCCTTCGCACAGAGGGAGATACGTATATATCTGTTTCCATTACTACCAAAAATGAATCCTGGCGTGATAAACACCCTTGCCTGATGAAGAACCTGCTCAGTAAGTTCTTCTGCATCTTTATAATTCTCAGGAATCTTTCCCCAAAGGAACATCCCCACTTGCTGAGGATTGAAAGTACATCCTAAAGCAGTCATAATCTGTTCGGCAATCTCTCTACGCCTACGGTAGGTGGTGATATTAGCCTGATAATGCCAAGCCTCATCATTATGTGTGAGAGCCTCGGCAGCTGCCAACTGTATGCCCCGGAACGTACCACTGTCTATATTACTCTTCACTTTGAGGATCCACTGGATAAACTGCGAATTAGCAATGCACATTCCCACACGCCATCCAGGCATATTATGACTCTTTGAGAGAGAGTTAAGTTCTATGCAATGGGCTTTCGCCACTTCCCTGCTTGTCAGTCTTGTTGAAAAGATTGATAATGGATTATCATTCAGGATACGTGAATAGGGATTATCATTCACTACGACAAAATTGTTTTTGCGGGCCAGTTCTACCAGCCGATCGAATCCTCCTTGAAAAGCAGGTGCTCCAGTCGGCATATGAGGGTAGTTCGTCCACATCAGTTTCACATGTGATAAATCACGCTTAAACAGGTCGGAGAAATCAGGCTGCCACCCATTTTCCTCTTTCAGGTCATAATATTCCACCCGTGCCCCGAGCAATTTTGACAGTGATGTATAGGTAGGATAACCCGGATTGGGTACTAAAACAGTCTCTCCTGGATTGACAAAAGCCAACGTGATATGGAGGATACCTTCCTTAGAACCTATCAAAGGTAATACTTCCGTTGCCGGGTCAACATCTACATCATACGTTTTCTTGTAATAGTCACTCATCGCCTGACGCAACTCCGGAGTACCCATCGTAGGTTGATAGCCATGGGCATTATCCTGTTTTGCCACCTCACAGAGAGTGTTGATCGTCTGTGTAGATGGTGGACAGTCAGGACTTCCGATAGCAAGACTGATAATATCCTTACCTTCGGCATTCATCTGAGCCACCTCTTTCAGTTTTCTACTGAAATAATACTCTGTAACCAACGACAGCCTGTCGGCCGGTTGTATCTCATACTGGGTTCTTTGCTTCATTGTATTCTCCTAAAATCTGTAATTCTTTGGTTAGTGGCATAATCG
>JAEEZP010000221.1 GCA_016291915.1 Prevotella sp.
AAAGATACAAAATAAGATTGATAGATTAAGAGGAAAAACCTCAAAAAAAATATATTTAACCTAAAATAGTTATCTAAGGTCAATTTTCCTTTCTTCTGCCGGTGATCCAAAGTGCTGTAAAAGTGAGTAGTCCATTCAACATCAGCAGTTCATAGCCAAACTGATAGCCCGTGGTTTCTTTCATGAAGACCTGCAAGAGATAGCAAATAATGGGTGAGGCAACCGCTATATAGGGTGCATATTGATCATTGACACCTCGTTTGGTGAAAATACTGAAGGCAAACAGTCCCAGTAACGGTCCGTAGGTATAGGAGCAGAGGGTATAGATGACATCGATGACGCTGGAGGAGTTCAGAGCTTTCACCATCAGGATCAGCAACATGAAGATTAATGCAATAACGATATGTGCCCGCTTCCTAAGACGCTCATCGATGGAACGGCCACAGATATCCACACAGTAGGAGGTGGTCATGGCTGTGAGGGCGGAGTCTGCCGAAGAGAAGGAGGCTGCCACGATGCCAATGGTAAACAATACTACCACGATATTTCCCAAGGCTCCGGATGCCGCAAACATCGGGAGGAGCTCATCACCGGCTGTCGGTATAGCCACGCCCTGTTGCTGTGCATACAAAAGCAACAAGACGCCCAATGCCATAAACAACAAGTTGGCAGGCACGAAAGCCAGTCCGTAGCTGCACATATCTTTCTGCGCCTCACGTAACGACTTACACGTCAGGTTCTTCTGCATCATATCCTGGTCCAGTCCCGTCATCACGATGACGATGAAGATACCACTCAAGAACTGTTTCCAGAAATACTGTTTCGACATCCAGTCATCGAAGACGAATATCCTACTGTGTTCATCATTCATGATAGCTGTGACAGCATCACCCACTGAGAGTCCCATCGCTTTCATCACCTGTACAATAATCAGTATCAGTGCAGCAAACATACAGGTGGTCTGGAAGGTATCCGTCCATACGAGTGTCTTGATACCTCCACGACGGGTGTACAACCAGATCAGGCACACCATGATGACAACCGTTAAGGCAAAGGGAATACCATAGGCATCGAGTACAAAACGCTGAAGGATGATACAAACCACGTAAAAGCGTATTGCCGCTCCCGTCATCTTCGACAAGAGAAAGAACGATGCACCCGTTTTATACGAGCGGATACCCAGTCGTTGATGAAGAAAACTGTAAATAGTGGTGAGGTTCCATTTGTAATAGACGGGCAGTAGGAAGAAGGCGACGGCGAAATATCCGAGAATGAAGCCCAGGCACGTCTGCATATAGGTCATCTCCGTATGGATCACCATGCCGGGCACACTGACGAAAGTAACACCGGAGATGGACGCACCGACCATTCCGAAAGCCACCATATACCACGGACTCTGTCGGTTAGCCCGATAGAACGTCTCGTTGTTGGCTCTGCGGGATGTCAATCTTCCGAAGAGCATCAGCAACAAGAAATACACTACTATGGTTAACAGGATCATCATAACGAGTTGCAAAGGTAATGTTTTTTATTCTAAATATAAATAGGTATGCAACAAAAATGAGATGAATATTTTTTGTATTAACTCAACAAAAAGATAAAAAATAAAAGAAAATTGCAAGTTTTTTGTCAATTTATTTGGAGGTTTAAGAGAAAAAACATAGTTTTGCAAACAGATTAATCAAAATAGTAACAATTATGACTATACGTTTTTCTGCATATTGGTGGCGCTGCTCAAGATTGAAAAAGTCGTGAGTCGCTAACCTATGTGGATAATCAGATAAGCCAAAAAAGGTCTGCCGTTCTTACGACAGACCTTTTTCTTTTTAACAACATCGCATCTATTCAATAACAATTAAATAATTGCAAGTATGAAACAAAAGAAGTTTATTTTACAAGAGAGTGAGATCCCTACACAGTGGTATAACATCCAGGCTGACATGGTTAACAAGCCCATGCCTCCACTGAATCCACAAACGAGAGAACCGCTGAAGGCAGAAGACCTGTTTCCAATCTTTGCGAAGGAGTGTGCCCGTCAGGAGTTAGACCAGGAACATCGCTGGATAGACATTCCCGAAGAGGTGCTGGAAAAATATCGTTTCTACCGCTCCACCCCATTGGTACGCGCTTATGAACTGGAAAAAGCACTGGATACACCGGCACATATCTACTTCAAGAACGAGAGTACGAACCCGTTAGGATCGCACAAGGTCAACTCTGCCCTACCGCAGTGTTACTATTGTAAGCAGGAGGGAGTTACCAATGTGACTACCGAGACAGGCGCCGGACAGTGGGGTGCAGCCCTGAGTTATGCGGCTAAAGTGTTCGGTTTGGAAGCAGCTGTCTATCAGGTGAAAATCTCCTTGCAGCAGAAACCCTACCGCAGTATTATGATGCGCACGTTCGGGGCAGTAGTGGAAGGCAGTCCGTCGATGTCCACCCGTGCCGGCAAAGATATCATCACGGCCGATCCTACTCATCCTGGATCACTCGGCACAGCCATCTCCGAGGCTATCGAGTTGGCTATGACAACACCCAACTGTAAATATACGCTCGGATCAGTGTTGAGTCATGTATCTCTCCATCAGACGATTATCGGACTTGAGGCTGAGAAACAGATGGAGATGGCTGGGGAATATCCTGATATCGTAATCGCATGCTTTGGCGGTGGCTCCAATTTCAGTGGTATTGCCTATCCTTTCATGCGCCATAACCTGGCAGGAGAGAAGAACACGACGTTTATTGCAGCCGAGCCAAACAGTTGTCCGAAACTGACACGCGGTAAGTTTGAATATGACTTCGGAGATGCTTCCGGTTATACACCACTGTTGCCGATGTACACCCTCGGACACAACTTCAAACCT
>JAEEZP010000222.1 GCA_016291915.1 Prevotella sp.
CTCATTGCGGACTTGATCCGCAATCTGCCCCGATAAAAGGCTCAAAAAATTTGGCTTTTTACTCACTTATCAGTACCTTTGCAACTGAAATCAGAGAAATAGGATTATGAAAGAATTAGCACTTAAGTACGGTTGTAACCCGAACCAGAAACCATCACGTATCTTCATGACAGAGGGAGAACTGCCATTGGAAGTATTGAACGGCAGACCCGGATATATCAACTTCCTGGATGCCCTGAACTCATGGCAACTGGTGAAAGAACTGAAGGCAGCCACCGGTCTTCCCGCTGCTGCCAGCTTCAAGCATGTTTCTCCAGCAGGCGCAGCTGTTGGTCTGCCCCTCAGTGACACGCTCAAGAAGATCTATTTCGTGGATGATATCAAGGAGGAACTCTCCCCAATCGCTTGTGCTTATGCCCGTGCCCGCGGAGCCGACCGTATGAGCAGTTACGGTGATTTCGTGGCTTTAAGTGATACCTGTGATGCTGTGACGGCCACTCTGCTCAAGCGTGAGGTAAGCGACGGCGTCATTGCGCCCGACTTCACAGAAGATGCGCTGCAGATCCTGCGTGAGAAGCGCAAAGGGACATACAACGTCATCAAGATAGATCCTAACTATGTTCCTGAGCCGGTAGAGCGCAAACAGGTGTTCGGCATCACCTTCGAGCAGGGACGTAATGAGATATGCCTGTCAGATCCCGCCCTCTTCGAGAATATTCCCACACAGAACAAGTCATTCACCGAGGAGGCTAAGCGCGACCTGATGATTGCGTTGATAACCCTGAAATACACTCAGAGTAATTCCGTCTGCTATGCCAAAGACGGACAGGCCATAGGCATCGGAGCCGGGCAGCAGAGCAGGATCCACTGTACACGCCTGGCTGGCAACAAGGCAGATATCTGGTGGTTGCGTCAGCATCCTAAGGTGATGAACCTTCCGTTTGTGGATAAGATACGCAGAGCCGACCGTGACAACACCATTGATGTGTATATCAGTGAGGATCATGATGATGTGCTGGCCGACGGCGTATGGCAGCAGTTCTTCAAGGAGAAGCCCGAAGTGCTGACGATGGAAGAGAAGAAGGCCTGGATCGCACAGAACACCAATGTATCACTGGCCAGTGATGCTTTCTTCCCCTTCGGCGACAATATCGAGCGTGCCCATAAGAGTGGTGTGCAGTATATTGCTCAGGCCGGTGGCAGTGTACGTGACGACCATGTGATTGCCACCTGCGACAAGTACGGCATCGCCATGGCATTCATCGGCATCCGACTGTTCCATCATTAAAACCAGAAGGTATGAGTGATTTTGATGATATCCTGATGAACGGCATCAACTTCGGCAAAGGAGGTTCGAAGAAAACAGATGCAGACAAGGTGAAGACGAAGGCGAAGAAAAAGAAATATATAACAGGAGCTCACGGCAGTGGCTCTGCCATGCAGAAAGCCAAATACCGTGAGCAACGTTCGAACAGACATAAGGGGAAGTGACAACTTCCCCTTATTTTATTCTTCTACATCCTCTATCTCGTAGTCTTCCAGCTCTTCTATCTCATCGTCATCCACAAAGAGGATCTCATCCTCACCCTCAGCCTGCAGTTCCTTGCCAAAGGTGGACATGTCTTTATCACGGTGAACCAGCGTATCTTCGGCAGTGATCTCCTGCAGTTTGTTACTCTCGCTGTTCAACTCCGTCCACAGCACATCCTTCAGTTCATCCAGTCCTTTGTTCGTGACTGAGGAGATGAAGACGACGGGGATATCCTCACCCATCTCCTTCAGTCCGTCTTTCACTTCCTGACGGATCATATCCACAAGTTCTTCATCCAGCAGATCACATTTCGTTACTGCCAGCACACGATGTTTGTCGAGCATCTCAGGATTGAAATTACGCAACTCATTGAGCAGGATGCCATATTCCTTACAAATATTATCCGTATCACCGGGAACCATGAAGAGCAACAGGGAATTACGCTCGATATGACGGAGAAAACGTAATCCTAAACCCTTTCCTTCACTGGCCCCCTCGATGATTCCGGGGATGTCAGCCATCACAAACGATTTCTGATCATGATAAGCCACGATGCCCAACGACGGTTCCAAGGTTGTGAAGGGATAATTGGCAATCTTCGGACGGGCGGAGGATAGTGATGACAGCAACGTACTCTTACCAGCATTGGGAAAACCGACAAGTCCTACATCAGCCAATAACTTGAGTTCCAGGATGATCGTCATCTCCTGCATGGGCTCTCCGGGTTGTGCATAGCGTGGCGCCTGATTGGTAGCTGATCGGAACTGATAGTTGCCCAAGCCGCCACGCCCTCCTTTCAGGAGGACCACCTCCTGACCGTCGTACAGCACATCACACACGAACTTGCCTGTTTCCGCATTATATACCACCGTGCCGCAGGGAACGTCGATATATTGGTTCTTACCGTCTGTGCCATGACACTTGTCACGACCGCCATTACCACCGTGCTCTGCCTTCACATGACGCTGGTATTTCAGATGCAGCAAGGTCCAATAGTTATGGTTTCCACGAAGGATGATGCTACCACCTTTTCCTCCGTCACCACCATCGGGCCCTCCGTTCGGTTGATACTTGACATGACGTAAGTGCATCGATCCACGGCCGCCCTTACCAGAACGACAGTAGATCTTCACATAATCCACAAAGTTGCTTTCAGCCATTGATACTAAATACTGTCTATAACCTTAGAAATATCACTAAAAATCCGTTCTACATCTCCCAATCCATCCACATGATGATGGATGCCTTCCTGACGATACCACTCCACGAGGGGGGCTGTCTGCTGATGATAGACATCCAATCGTTTTTTGATGGTTTCCTCATTATCATCAGAGCGCCCACTCTGTTGTCCGCGGAGAATCAGACGTTTCATCAGTTCTTCCTCCGGGACATCCAGTTCAATCATGGCGCCTATGCAATGACCACGTTTCTCCAACATCGCCTTCAAAGCCTCTGCCTGAGGGATCGTACGGGGGAATCCGTCGAAGATAACACCCGGGTGATCCTCACCGAAACCATCGTAAACACCTGCCAGGATCTCTATCATCAAATCATCAGGAATCAGTTGTCCTTTGTCTATAAATGAAGCCGCAGTAACACCGACCGGTGTTCCTTTCTTGATTTCTGCCCTCAGTACATCACCGGTGGAGATATGTCCTAAGCCATACTTCCCGATTATCAAATCACTCTGTGTCCCCTTGCCTGAGCCGGGAGCTCCGAAAATTACAATATTCCTCATGATTCTAAAATTTTAATCAATAACCGTATAAATATCCGGAAGGTTACGTCCCTGCTGATCATAGTCAAGACCATAACCCACAATAAAATCGTTCGGTATCCGCATGGCGGCATACTCGATATCCAGATCCACCTGCAGCTTGTCGGGTTTCACCAACAACGCACAGATATGTATCTCTGCCGGGCATCGGGTGCCCAAAGTCTCCAGCATCCGCTTCATCGTCAGTCCGGTATCTACGATATCCTCCACGATTACGATGCAGCGACCGCTCAGATCCTCGTTGATACCGATCACCTCTGTGATCTTTCCCGTACTTGTCGTTCCCTGATAGGATGCTAATTTCACAAACGATATCTCACAGGGTATCGTGATCTCTCGCATCAGGTCGGCCGCAAAGATAAACGAGCCGTTTAACACCGCTAAGAACAAGGGGTTCTTGTCTTTCAGATCTCTGTTGATACGCTCTGCCACCTCCTTGACATGTTTCTTGATCTCTGCCTCGGGGATGGATGTCTTGAACTTTTTATCCAGTAATTGAACTACACCCATAACTTTTTTATTATTATTTTGCCCCAAAATTACAAAAAATCTACCAAACATTATCCATCATTTATAATAATTTTGTATTTTTGCAACGATGAAGATATTTACGGGTCCTCAGATTCATGAATTAGACCAATATACGATAGAGCACGAGCCTATCCGCTCTATCGATCTGATGGAGCGTGCCGCGAAAGCCATAACACGCGCCATTACTGAGACGTGGAGTAATATTACCCCCGTGGTTGTCTTCGCAGGACCAGGTGATAACGGCGGTGATGCTTTGGCGGTGGCCCGTATGCTGGCCGACCAGTATTACAAAGTGTCCGTCTATCTTTTCAATGTCTCCCACAAACTTTCCGAAAACTGTGCCATCAACCGTCAGCGTATCATCGACGGCAAACGCATCAAGGACTTTTCCGAGATTACGGATGAGTTTGATCCTCCTGCACTGACGGAAGAGGTGCTCGTAGTTGACGGACTGTTCGGATCCGGCCTGAACAAACCGTTGGTTGGCGGTTTTGCCTCACTGGTGAAATACATCAACCAGTCGCCTTCTGAGGTGGTCAGCATCGATATGCCTTCGGGTTTGATGACGGAAGACAACACCTACAATGTGAGGGCGAATATCATCAAGGCGAACATGACGCTGACGCTCCAGCATAAGAAGTTGGCATTCCTCTTCTCAGAGAACCAGCAGTTTATCGGCAAGCTGAAGATTCTGGATATCCGTCTCAGTGAGGAAGGAGCCCGTAAGATAGAGGCTCACTATACGATGTTGGAAGAGAACGATATCCGTGGGATGTTACTGCCACGTAACGACTTCGCCCATAAGGGAGATATGGGACATGCCATGCTGTTCGCCGGCAGTTTCGGAATGGCAGGAGCCGCTATCCTGGCCGCCCGTGCCTGTCTGAGGGCAGGTGTGGGGAAACTCTCGATACATACCCCTCGCAGGAACAACGATATCCTGCAAATCTCTGTTCCTGAGGCTATCCTGCAGATCGACCGCGATGAGAAATGTATCTCCGAGGCGGTTGATGTATTGGACTATGATGCCGTATGTATCGGTCCCGGTCTTGGACAGCATGAGAATACGGCTATTGCGATGATCTCACAGATCCGTCGTACACAGGGTCCGCTGCTTCTCGATGCCGATGCACTGAATATCCTCTCCAACCACCGTGCCTGGCTGCAGCAATTACCGAAGAACTTGATCATGACCCCTCACCCCAAGGAGTTCGACCGACTGAACGGTGGCGCCTGCGCCGACAGTTATGAACGGCTGAGCAAGGCTCGTGACATGGCAGAGCGTATGCAGGGGTATATCATTCTGAAAGGACATTATTCCGCCCTTTGCATGCCTAACGGTCATGTGGTCTTCAACAGTACGGGCAACGCCGGAATGGCTACCGCCGGTAGCGGAGATGTGCTTTCGGGTATTATCACTGCCCTGCTGGCTCGTGGATACGAACAACCGGATGCCTGTATGGTAGGTATGTACTTACATGGGCTGGCTGGTGATCTCGCCGCAAAGGATCTTGGCGTGGAGAGTCTCACAGCCAGTGATATCATCGAATATCTACCAAAGGCTTTCAAACATATTAACGACTAAGAATATCAAAGATATGAAAAAATTAT
Source organism: Prevotella sp. (assembly GCA_016291915.1). Lineage (GTDB taxonomy): Bacteria > Bacteroidota > Bacteroidia > Bacteroidales > Bacteroidaceae > Prevotella. The sequence goes on from JAEEZP010000222.1 coordinate 5,451, forward strand.
TATTATCCTTACTGATGATACTGCCCTCATTCCTCTATGCACAGGATATCATGGAGGGTACGACATACTATCTTCCGAAAACGGTCTTGAAGATCAACATGCTGATCGAGAGGACTTCCGTAACACCGGGTGAGCTCCATCTCTATGCCGAGCGTTATCTCAAGAAGAAAGATGTGGCTTCCGAGGCATCCGACAACTACAGGATTGCCAAGATGAATATCTACACTGAGAGTATCCCCGATACAGCAAAACAGTTTACCGCTCGCGTGGATCAGAAACACAGTATCAACAGCATCAAACTCAATAGCGACGGAATTATTCTTGCCGTGAATACCGATGCCAAACAACCGATGCCCAAAGAACCGTTCATGCCGGCTCCCAAGCCCGCTCCGCTGAATCCGCATGATTACATGAACCAGGATATCCTGGCATCAGGCAGCATGGCAAAGATGGCCGAACTGACCGCCCAGGAGATTATAGATATCCGTGAGAGCAGAAGCCAGTTGTCAAAAGGACAAGCTGACTTCATGCCACAGGACGGTGCACAGATGAGTCTGATGCTGAAAAACCTGCAACAGCAGGAGGCTGCCCTCCTGCAACTCTTCGAGGGTGTTACCGAGAAAGACACCACAGAGGTGGTGCTCACCTTTATTCCCGAACAGGAGACAGATCGCTATATCCTCTTCCGTTTCTCAAGGAAACTCGGATTGGTTGACCGTGATGATCTGGCTGGTTCACCTTATTATATTACAGTGAAGGACGAGCATGTCATCCCTACCAATCAGGCTATTGCTGAGGAAGGGAAACGCAGTAAGGATGATGCCAATATCTTTGTGAACATGCCCGGCAAGGCAAAGATTAGCCTTCAAGGAAAAGATGCGATGGCAACGCTCGATACTTACCTGGCACAGTTTGGCAAGACAGCCTCTCTCGACAATGAGCTTTTCGGCAAAAAACTTTATACCCAGTTGATTTACAACCCTATCACGGGTAATATCGAGAGCATCAACACGGATCTGGTGAAGAAATAAGACGCACTACATGGGGAAATATCTGATTTTATTCGCATTTTCCTTAATGTCGGTGGTTGTCTCCGCCGCCGGGAAATTTGTGTTATTCCATTCTGCCGACGATGCCCTTCCCTTACATCACCCTTGTGTATCATTTGATAGCCGTGAGCACAGTTGTGTGCAATTGGCTATAGAGAATTTCCAAAAAGACTACGAGAAAGTAACAGGACAACCCTGCAACAAACAGGGCGGTCCATATACCATGGTGGTGGGTACCGTGGGGTCCAACAAGCAGATTGACAAATGGGTAAAGCAGGGCGTGCTCCGCGACCTGAAGGGTAAGACCGAGAAATATATCATCAAGACTGTTGGTGATCAACTCGTCATTGCTGGCAGTGACAAGCGTGGTACTGTGTACGGTGTCTATGAGTTGACCCGGCAGATGGGTGTCTCCCCCTGGACCTATTGGGCAGACGTACCTGTTGAGAGACACGAGCATATCTATATTCAGAGAGGTGAGTATACAGACGGAGAGCCGGATGTACGCTATCGCGGCATCTTCCTCAACGATGAGGCCCCTTGCCTTACCTCATGGGTAAAGCACACCTTCGGAACCGATTATGGTGACCATCGTTTCTACGAGAAGGTGTTTGAGTTGATTCTACGATTGAAGGGTAACTGTATGTGGCCAGCTATGTGGATGTGGTCTTTCTATGCGGATGATCCAGAGAACCTTGTCACCGCCGACAGGATGGGAATCATGATGGGTACGTCACACCATGAGCCCATGGCGAGGAATCACCAGGAATATGCTCGCAGACGTCAAGAATGGGGTCCATGGAACTATCATACGAACAAGGACAGGCTTGACACGTTCTTCCGTGAGGGTATTGAGCGTATGAAGAATACCGATGATATTGTAACCATCGGTATGCGAGGCGACGGCGATGAGGCCATGAGCGCGGAAACAGATACGAAGCTTATGCTGTCCATCGTTAACAATCAGCGTAGGATTATCAAGGAGGTAACGGGGAAGCCTGCCGAGAAGACACCGCAGGTATGGGCACTCTACAAGGAAGTGCTCGACTATTACGACAAGGGCATGCGTGTGCCCGACGATGTGCTGATCCTGCTTTGCGATGACAATTGGGGTAATGTGCGCCGTGTTCCTAATGCCGAGGAGCGCAAACATCCCGGTGGCTGGGGATTGTACTATCACGTTGACTATGTCGGTGCTCCCCGTAATACGAAATGGCTTAATGTCACGCCCACACAAAACATGCACGAGCAACTCTCCCTGGCCTACGACCATGGCATCAGGAAAATGTGGATACTGAATGTGGGTGACCTGAAACCCATGGAATATCCGATAGACTTCTTTTTCGACATGGCATGGGATAGCAAGCGTTTTTCTGCACAGACCGTCACTGAGCATACCCGGCAATTCTGTGCTGAACAGTTCGGAGAGCCTTGGGCAGACAAAACCGCCGAGCTACTGAACCAAATCGGCTGGCTGAACGGGCGTGTGACAGCGGAGATGCTCAATGCCGACACTTATAATATTGAGACTGGAGAATGGCAACAGGTAGTGGGGCAATATCTTCGACTGGAAACAGAGGCGCTACGACTCTATCTTCGATTACCCCGTCAGATGCACGACGCCTACCGGCAATTGATCCTTTTCCCGATACAGGCCATGACCAACCTCTATCAGATGTACGAGGCGGTGGCCATGAACCATTATCTTGCCCGTCTTAACGACCCGTCGGCCAATGAGTGGGCACGTAAAGCCGCTGAGTATTTCCATCGCGACTCTTTATTATGCGCAGAATACAACCATGATATAGCAGGGGGAAAGTGGAAATACATGATGACGCAGAAACATATCGGTTATACCAGTTGGAATGACGACTTCCCCCATGACACGATGCCGGAGGTGATGACCGTGGAGACCCCCGGGGAGGGAGGCTACTCCTTCCATGCCACCACTGCTTATGTCTCTATGGAAGCAGCCCACTACTACAGTCGTAAGGACGCTCTCGGTGTACAATGGACAGAACTGCCTTTCATCGGCCGTACACTCAGTGGCATGGCGGTACAGCCATATACGTCGCCTGTCGGTGATGCCTCGCTGACCTACCGTTTCAGCCTCCATCCTATGGATAGCCATACAGACAGCTATAACATCCATATTGTGGTGAAGTCAACCCTTGACTATCTCAACAAGGGTGGTCTGGAATATGAAGTCACGCTCGACGATGGAGAACCTGTTACGGTCAACTTCAACCATAACCTGAATGAGCAGCCGGAGAACATCTACTCTATCTACTACCCCACCATTGCCCGTCGCGTGGTAGAGAGCATCGTCTCATTGCCGGCTACCCGTCGGCCTTGGCACATGCTTACGCTGCACCCCAAAGATCCAGGCATCGTCTTCGAGAAGATTGTCGTGGATGCCGGTGGCTACCAGCCCTCCTACCTCTTTATGAAAGAGTCACCAAAGACACGGTAAGTACCCGTCTTGGTTTTGTGCCATCATTGATCAGAATAAAGCAGAAGATACGATATGATCATCAAATTACACACCCCCAAAAGTCTAAGGGCTGGCAGCGGCATATCGTCGCTGAAGCAGTTCGTGCTCTCCCTCATCGCTACCTCCATATCCATTGCGCTGACCTTCGGCACGGCGGGCGTGCTCGACCATAACAAGAAACAGAAGGAGAAAAGGCAGATGGTGATGATGATCATGTACGACCTGCACAACTCACTGAAGATGGTGGAGCAGGCCGACTCCATGATCAGAAAGTCGATAGATGTGCAACTGGCCATTGCCGAAGATACTTCGCTTTACAAGGAAATGAGATTCTCGATATCCCTCCTTCTTCCGAAGATTGACTTCACAGTGGCCACAGAACATATTTTCTCGTCGAGCATTGAGACCATCAACACGCTGGGTAATGTGCTCTTCACCGAGGATGTGGCAGAATTCTACCTTAAACGTCAGCAGTACAAGACAGAGGTATGCGACTCCCTCTTAAAGGAAGTATCCCGAGAGACGCCCTCATCACGCCTCAAGGGATTGCTCGACATTGATTTCTACGTCTATAGCTGGATAAGCGAAGAATTCCTGACCGACATGCAACGGCTTTTTGCAGAGTGCAAACAACTCATGGATGTGACCGACAAGGATCTGGAAAAATACAAGAAAAAAAGAGAAAGTCTGGAACCCGCTCTACCACAGACAGCAGAGAAAAGGGATTCGATCATCAATGAAATTACCAGTCTCCAGCAAAGATTGCTAAAAGCCAAGGAGAAAATCAATTGGGAATAAAGGTTCAGTGCCTCCACATCCCACACACCTCATTCCTCTTTTGCTTCCCTTTAACTTCCATCTTTTCCGGAGACATTGTATCTCAGTATTATAATGTATTCATCGTCTTTTGCAGCTCTTCCAAGAAACGTGTGGCATGTCCACCGTCCATCTGCACATGATGGAATTGAAAACTGATGGGCAAGGTGACTTTGAACCAACCTTTATGACATCTGCCCCATGCCAGGAAGGGATTGTTATAGATACCCGAGTATTGATTGACGATGCTGTCAAGCTCTGTTCCCACCAATGCCGAGGTCCCAACGATAGCGGCTTCAGGGTCTAAGATATCCTGACATGTTTGGCTGATGGTTTTTGTCAAGTATAGGTAATTGACATTAAACTGCTCCAGATCATCGTTACAGACAATGTCACAGAAGCTGAGTCCACCTTTTATGTTGTTCACTATCATATTGATAGCAAGGCGATCGTATTGATACAATTTCCCATTCTCAGGCAGCAGATAGAATTCTTCCATCTTTGATGCGCTCTTTCCGATACACCAACATAGGAGCATATTAAATTTCCATCCCTTCCGCTTACTCATCTTATACAGACGAGTCACATCGAAAGTCTTGGTAAGCGTCACCATCGGCATAGGCGATTTCATCCAGTGCTCAAATGCCTCTTTACGATTCGTGTCTTTGGGATCTATCTTTTTTTTCATATCTTTTCAGATTACTCTTAATATCTGTTCACCTTCCATTCCAAGACGCCACCCGACTGTTTATCCTGCAGGATAGCAGTAATCTTCAAGCCCTTTGTCGTTACCGGCTTGAAATCAACGCTATTGTAACGATCCTTATCCACAGTATAGGGACTGAGAGCTTCCACATCCATCCAACGGTTGTCTTCGGTGAGATAACTCAACCGCCAAATTTGTGGTACACGGAAGTTCCCGTCATAATGATCGTAGTCAAGCCAATATACCTGCACGTTATTCACCTCTGTTGGTTTTTTGAACTTATACGCCAAATTCACCTCACCACCGAACTTCAGCCACCAGTAATGATAAGGCTTGGACACATCCGAAGAACGTTTCGGTTCCCACTGGTCGTTGACACCCGATGCCCAGCCTTCCTGATCAGCACTCTCAGGCGCATCATTCTGAATGGCACGTCGTAAGGTAACACAACGTGCTTCACTGGCAATCGTTGTCTCTGGAACGGGTGACGCATATTGAGCAGACACCGGTATCCACACCTCCATCTGATCATTCCCGCGGTTATTCCATGTAGAATAAGGTATTGCTTTAAAAGAGACCGACTTGATATTTCCATCCTTACATAATGAATAGGCAGAACCAGAGAGGGTCACCACGCCATTGAGAAAAGAAGGCTCATAATGGCATTGTATGTCATCGCCCTTAAGGATATATTTGTCAAAGACCGTCTTACCATCCTGATCCAGTCCTTCCAAGCAATAAACGACAGGACCTCTCTGCAAAGCAATCTTACCCCTGTCATCCTCCACATTATCATTGGCCACCACCTTACGCACATCCATCGGCAATGACAATTCAATACGGTCACCTTTCTTCCACTTACGGGTGATGACCATATAGCCATCCTCACACGGAGGTGTTATCGTCTGACCATTAACCGTTATGCTGATATTCTTTCCTTTGTCCGTAAAAGCATAGAGGTTGTTGCATACCGGTCGGTCGAGTGTCCAGGAGGGAATACGCAGACGAATCGCAAAGGTACTGCTATTCTTAGGAGACACATCAATCTTCACATTTCCCTCCCAAGGCATCTGGGTAGTTTGGGTGAGTGACACCTTATTATTGATCGTTTGTATATCAGCCTGTCCCTGTGCATAGAGGTTCACATAGATATCATTCTGACGGGTGGCATAGATATAATGAGGAATACTTGCCACAAAACGTGTCACATTACCCGGACAACAGGCACAGCCAAACCAACGGGCACGTGAATGCTGACCCATACTCTCCAAAGGATTATCATAGAAGAACCTGTCTCCGCTGAGTGAGACACCGCTCATCACGCCATTATACAGTGCACGCTCATAGACATCCACATACTTACTCTCACCCGTCGCCAGGAACATCCGGTAGTTCCAATAGACATTCGCAATAGAGGCGCATGTCTCACAGTAAGCCGTATGATTGAAGAGCTCGTAGTTAGGACCGAAGCCCTCACCCTGTGCACGACTGCCGATGCCCCCGGTGATAAAGAGTTTCTTACTTGCCATGTTATCCCATATCCGACAGAGTGCCTTAAAATATGCCTCATCACTGGTCAAGGCCGCAACATCTGCTACACCGGAGTAGAGATAGCCCGCCCTGACGGCATGTCCCACGATCTCATCCTGTACGAGAATCGGCTGATGATCCTGTGAATAGATACTCGGCTTATGCCCGTCCGTACAACGTCCTGTCTCCTCTACGAAATAACGGGCCATATCGAGGTAATCCTTCTTGCCCGTCACCTTATATAATTTACAGAGAGCCATCTCCACGATTGGATGACCGGAGGGGCGATGAATCTTACCTTCCCCTTCACCGAATGTCTTACAGATCAGATCGGCATTCTTGATTGCCACGTTAAGAAAAGACCGTTTGCCGGTAGCTTGATAATGAGCCACGGCCGACTCAATCAGATGACCACTGTTATAGAGTTCATGACTGTTGATCTTTTCCCAACGGTGTGTCCCCCACCAACCGGAGAGACGTGTACAACGATTCGTGACACAAGTAGTGAGATAGCCATCCTTTTCCTGTGCAGCAGCAATGATTGCGATGACACTGTCAAGATAATGATCAAGGGCTGCATCGTAAGTAGCGGCCAAAGCATAACTCGCTCCTTCTATTACCTTATACGGGTCGGTATCATCGAATGAGAAATCACCTTTATGCTCTCCTTTGATGAGTCCTGCAGCCAAGGCAAAATTATCAAAACGTCCGTTTTTCTCACACTCCTTAAAAGCGGAAGGTATAGAGACTGTCCTATTTATCTTGATACGAGGACTCCAGAACACATCGTTGAGATGAACCTGCGTGAAAGGAACCTCACGAATGTCCTGTCGCATGGTCTGAGCCGACAGTGTCATCACCAATGACAGCATACCCAAAAATAAAAGTAATCTCTTCATGATAATAGATATTGAATCGGATAATGAGTTATAACATGCAAATATACAAATAACTTGACAATAGACAAAAAAATAGCCCTGCAAAAAGGATGCAGAGCTATTATTTTCAAATGTGGCTGACAGATTAGTCGAGCTGTGCGAGTTTGTTGTCAGAACCCAACACGTCAACAATCTTATGCTTGTACATCTTCTCCATCTCATCACGAGCAGGACCACAGTATTTACGTGGGTCGAACTCACCCGGCTTCTCGTCGAATACGCGACGAACGGCGGCTGTGAAGGCCAGACGAGAGTCAGAGTCGATATTGATCTTGCAGACAGCACTCTTAGAAGCCTTGCGAAGCTGCTCCTCTGGAATACCTACTGCATCAGGCAGCTTACCACCATGCTCATTGATCATGTCAACATACTCCTGCGGAACAGAAGAAGAACCGTGAAGAACGATGAGGAATCCCGGCAGTTTCTCCATGATAGCGTCGTGCACGTCGAATGCCAATGGAGGAGGAACGAGCTTACCGGTCTTCGGGTCACGTGTACACTGCTCGGGTTTGAACTTATAAGCACCGTGAGAAGTACCGATAGAGATAGCCAAAGAATCACAGCCTGTACGGGTAGCGAAGTCGATCACTTCCTCTGGCTTGGTGTAATGAGACTCCTCTGCCTGTACCTCATCCTCAACACCTGCGAGAACGCCGAGCTCAGCCTCTACAGTAACATCATACTGATGTGCATACTCTACGACCTTCTTTGTCAGAGCGATATTCTCCTCATAGGGAAGAGCAGAACCATCGATCATCACGCTGGAGAATCCAAGGTCAACACAGCTCTTGCAAAGCTCAAAGCTGTCACCATGATCAAGGTGGAGGGCAATCTCCGGATGGTTGCATCCCAGTTCTTTCGCATAAGCAACAGCACCCTGTGCCATATAGCGCAGCAGTGTAGCGTTTGCATAGTTACGTGCACCTTTGGAAACCTGCAGGATAACAGGACTCTTCATATCAGAAGAAGCCTTGATAATTGCCTGCAACTGCTCCATATTGTTAAAGTTGAATGCAGGGATAGCATAACCACCATTAATTGCTCTGGCAAACATTTCTTTGGTGTTTACCAAGCCCAGTTCTTTGTAACTTACCATATTCATTTATATTTTTAAAATTATTTGTAAATCCTAATCAGTAGTAGACTATTTTTATCAGCAGTTGCAAAGATAATTGTTTTTTTTGGTAAAACAAAAAAGATGCTCTACTTTTTTGGTATTCAACACACTGAAAACGACACATTGTTCAACTGCCGACAACCAAGAAGGGGGTTTTGTCAGATGTACCTTACAATAATTATTTTATTGACGACGTAAGCGAAGGGCATAGAACAGGATCAGCAGATAACCTATCAACGGAACGATAAACGGAACGATAAGATTGGTCTTATCAGCGATCATACCCATCAGCAGGAAACCACATCCACCTACCGGCGTCATCATCAACAGTGAAGAGGCACTCTTACGGAGGCGTCCCACCCCAATAAGCGACAGTGAGAAGATGGTCGGGAACATGATTGCCTCGAAAAGATAGTTACAGATAAGCGCTATCATTGACAACTTACCAAGGTTCATCAGCACGAGCAACATACAGACAACTGTTCCTGAAGCACATATCAGCAACATCTTCTTATCACTCACCGTACGCATGATCCAACTGCCGCCGAAGCGTCCGACCATGAAGAAGGCCAAAGCGATCGTCAGCACGATGCTCGCCATATTATCACTCATCCATCCCTTGCCGGTAACGAAATTGATGAAATAGCTGTTGATGGATATCTCTGCCACCTCGTAAGCCAACAACGAGAAGAGTCCGAGCACGAACATCTTATGATGCGTGAAGAGTTCCTTGATATTGGCAAGTCCACTCTGCTGATGCTCCTCCGTCTCCTGCTCTTTCTTGATCTCAGGCAGGTTTACCCGGGAGAACACTAAGGCAACCAGTAATACCAATATACCTAAGATAGTATAAGGAACTGCCACATTACCACCCTCACCACTGTCATTGAAGAGGAACTGCCCAACCGCGAAGGTAGCAAACAGACAACCCAGTCCGTTGAACGACTGTGACAGATTAAGACGGCTGGTGGCCGTTTCTGGTGAGCCTAACTCTGTTGAGTAAGGATTAGCAGCTGTCTCCAGGAATGTCAGTCCGCACCCGATGATAAAGAGACAAACCAGGAAACCATAGAATCCACCACTGGCTGCCTCGGGAATAAAGAGCAATGAGCCGACGCCGAAGAGTAGCAATCCGAAGACCACGCCCCTACGGTAGCCATATTTATTGATGAACAATCCGGCAGGTATCGCCATGAGGAAATAGCCCAGATAGGTGGTCACCTGTATCATGGCCGACTGTGCGATGGAGATATTCAATTCATTCTGGAAATGTTTGTTGAGCACATCCAGAATAGCACGGGCAAAGCCCCATAAAAAGAACAAGACGGTAATCAGGATAAAAGGCACCAGATAATTCTGTCCGTTCAAGCGAAAGATACCATCTTTTTTTATTTCTTTTTCCATTGAGAAAAACTAAAAAAAGGCTGTACTCAAGAGCACAGCCTCAAGGATTGTATCAAGGATTATTTCTTTTTCGGTGAGAGAACACCCCAGATGCATGCTGCCAAAGCACCACCGATGAACGGACCGATGATATATACCCATACCTGAGCTAAAGCATCACCACCATTGAATACTGCAGGAGCCAGTGAACGGGCTGGGTTGACAGAAGTACCGGTAATAGGAATCAATGCGATGTGAACGATCACCAGTGTCAGACCGATAGCCAGTCCTGCGAAGTTACCTGCACCAACCTTACTGTCGGTTGTTCCCAAGACCACGAGAACAAATACACAAGTAAAGATAATCTCTGCTACCAATCCAGGCACAGCACCTGCCTCACAATAGTTGGCACCCGTCAGTGTCGCACTCTGGAAATCAGGCATCGTAGCAATGATAATGTAAAGCAACAGAGAACCGATGAATCCACCGATCACCTGGAAGAGCATGTACATACCAGCATCCTTACCGCTCATACGACCGCTCATCCACACACCTAAAGTAATAGCCGGATTAATATGGCATCCTGAGATACCACCAATCGTGTAAGCCATAGCTACAACAGCCACACCAAAGGCTACTGCTACCATCAGCACCTGAGCAGGAGTTCCACAACCATTGTTAAAGATTGCACTACCGCATCCAATAAATACCAGCACCATGGTGCCGATCATTTCTGCTAAATACTTTTTCATAAAATCACAATTTTAAGTTAAAATATCTGATGCAAATATAGAGAAAAATATTATAACGTCAAACATTTTTTATAAAAAAAACCGCTATATCCTCATTTCGAATGATTCGTTATGCTACCATATCGTCTGAAAAGCGGAAAACTACCCCACTTCTTCCGGGAAAAGCACGACACTCTCCTGCTTCATACCGTCCATCATAATGGTTAAGGGGGTGTCGAAACGTACATGACGGGTATATTCTGTCTCTTCTACGGCTGGCATGGCATCCAGAAGATCTTTCCGGAAGATGCCATCGTTTTTGTATGAGTTGATCGTGAAATATCCCACGCCAAAAGAGGTAAGATTCTGGAAGAAATGCGTTCCCTGACTTGGGTCGATGCGATAGTTCTCCAACCCTGCCTCCACGATGACACGAGCAGCAGAGATATGCGACCACTTAACAGGTATGCCCAACCAGTAATCACTTGAGCCCCAGCGTCCCGGACCTATCAGGATATAGTTCTTTCCTTCTTCAAGGAAACGTCTGTTGATACGTTCTATCTCTTGAGCGATAGTGACATTATTTACTGCAGAGAAATGCTCATCAGCCTTGACATATACCACATCGGTGACATCATCGCTGATGCCATGGCCCAGAGAATGATGAGCACGCAACAGACAACGGTCATCGGGAATCTTTGACAAGTCCTTGTCCAGCACTTGCTTGCTGTCCACGATCGGACGGATCTGCAAGAGATATAACTCACCCGTACGGTTGTCGTTGACATTACATGCCAACTCTATCTCCACCGGTCGACGCATACCTTCAGCCCCAAATTTCATACACATCTGCAACAGTTGTGGGAAAGGTAATATTCCATGTTGCAGAATACCGCACATGGAGATAACCTTCCTGCCACCTTCGTAATAACCGTCACGGATGATCTGGTCAACAGGATCATAAGTGCTGCTGATATACCTCAGCGTACCATCCTTATCCGCTTCTTTAACACGCAACTTCTTGATATTAAAGCCATCGTCCACCTTAAACTCATCGGAGACATGACTCATATCCAAGGCATAGAAATGTGTCTGTGTCTCACGTAAGGCTAAGTCCATCTCACTCATCTGTAAGATCTTCTCCGGGTGATAAGGACTCATCCTGAGTGTCTGTCCTCCATCCACGATATATTTTCCTAAGCCAAGCGCCAGACTGGCAACACCCTCTTCGGCTTTCTCATCTTCTATCGGATAGTAGTTCAGAGAACGGAGTACACCACTCACATTGGGATAGTAACGGTCACCATACTGTCTGCCCACCACCTCTTGAAGGATGACAGCCATCTTCTCCTGATCGATGACATTACTCGTGGCTGTCATATATGTCTTGGAATCTTTGTAATACACCGAGGCATAAACACTCTTGATGGCAGCAGCCAACATCTGTAACATCTGGTATTTATCATCCAGATAAGGAATCATATAGGTACTGTAGATTCCCGCAAAAGGCTGATAATGAGAGTCCTCCAACAATGAACTGCTTCGTATCGCGATAGGAGAACGGGTGGCTTCGAAGAACGTAAAGAAGTCGGCAATATACTTATCAGGGAGCTGTGCCCTCAAGAAATGTCTCAGGATCTGCTCGTCGGGAGCATCACTCAAGGCAATCTGGTAGAGGTTGTTACTCTCCATGAACTCATCGAAGACATCCGTACACAACACGACCGTCTTAGGAATGCTCACCTTGACATTCTCAAACTCGTTGAACTCAGGATGACGCTTGATGATATTATCCAGGAATGCCAATCCTCTTCCTTTACCTCCCAACGAACCGTCACCGATACGGGCGAAATGACTGTAGGAGTCGAACTGCTCCCTGCGGAAGAGCGCTACCACACCGATATTCTTCATCCTTCGGTATTGCACAATAGCATCGAAGATAATCTTACGGTGAGCATCCACGTCACGGAGTTTCTCCCACGTAACGGTCTTCAGGAAAGCCGATACCGGGAAAATAGCCCTGGCGCACAACCAACGACTCATATGGTTGCGGGATATATGATACAGCATGGAGTCGTTAGGTATCAGGAAGATATTGTCTTGCAACTCCTTGAGGTTACGAATACGGGTGATCTCCTGGTGAGTAACCGGATCTCTAAAAATAAAATCTCCGAATCCCATATGTTCCTCCAGCAGTTTCCGCAAGTCGATATTCATCTTCTTGGAGTTCTTGTCCACGAACTTATACCCGTATTGCTTAGCTTTCTCACGGTTCGAGACTTCACTGCTCTGTAAGATCAACGGGATATAAGGATCGTTCTCACGGATAGCATGGAAGAGTTTCAAGCCCGCTTCGGGGTCTTTTTCCACACCCGCACTGCTCGACGGGCGACTGCCTACGGCCTCAATAGGGAACCGACAGTCGCTGATCACACCTAATATATTATCCCGATATTTATCATAAACCTCCCATGCCTCTTCATAGTTACGGGCGAGCACCACCTTTGGACGTCCTCGCATACGTAAGGTAGCACTGTGGGGATTCAAAGCCTCGGTGGCAAAACGCTGACTCTGTGCCAGGATATAACTGTACAGATTAGGTAACACAGAAGAATAAAAACGGATATTATCCTCCACCAGCAGAATGATCTGAATTCCAGCCTCATGGATGTCATGGTCGAGATTCATCTTATCCTCTATCAACTTGATGATCGAAAGGATAAGATTGGTGTTTCCCAACCAACTGAAGACATAGTCGAAGATACTCATGTCTTCATTCTCCATCCTTCGGGTGATACCATGCGAGAAAGGTGTAAGCACCACACAGGGGATATCCGGGAAGTGAGCTTTCACGTCACGCGCCACATCAAAAGCATCATTGTCGGCATTACCCGGCATGCACATCACCAGGTCGATGCTCTTCTCACGAAGCACCTCTGCAGCCTCTTCCGTGGTGGAAACCTGGGTGAAGGTTGGTGGATAGCGCAATCCCAACTCGGTGTATTCATTGAAGATTTTCTCATCCACACGCCCGTCGTCTTCCAGCATAAAGGCATCATAGGGATTTGCCACAATCAGCACGTTGAAGATGCGGCGAGTCATCAGATTGAGAAAAGAAACGTCCTTTAATATAAACTTATTCCATTGTTGTGGGATATCGTTATTCATATACTATTTTTACCTTTATGTGTTCTTATTCCGTTGATGGGTTCAAAATTACGAAAAAAAAGAGAGATACGAAAAAAAATAGGTGCAAAAGTGCAAGTATCTACTTATGATTTGATAACAAATAATCTTTTTTTCTAAAATTGATTTTAAATATTTGCCTACTTTTCACTTTTTCTTTACTTTTGCAATCTCAAATAGATTCATCAGAAAAAAAATATACAATGAAAAAGAATTTTAAACCGGCAACCCTTTGCGTACAGGCAGGATGGGAGCCAAAGAACGGTGAGCCAAGAGTAGTACCTATTTACCAGAGTACAACCTTCAAGTACGATGACAGCGATGAAATGGGCATGTTATTCGACTTGAAGAAAGAAGGGTATTTCTACACCCGACTGGCGAATCCCACCAACGATGCCGTAGCCAAGAAGATTGCGGCACTCGAGGGCGGTGTAGGTGCTGTACTTACCTCATCTGGTCAGGCTGCCAACTTCTATGCCATCTTCAACATCTGTGGTGCAGGTGACCATTTCATTACCAGTAACGAGATTTATGGTGGAACCTACAACCTGTTTGGTGTCACCCTGAAGAAATTAGGTATTGACTGTACCTTCGTCAGCCCGGACGCCAGTGAGGAGGAGATACAGAAAGCCTTCCGTCCGAATACCAAAGCACTGTTCGGTGAGACCATC
>JAEEZP010000223.1 GCA_016291915.1 Prevotella sp.
GAAACCAGCCGTGCGCGCCTTGTCGTTGACAACCGCATAGCGGTCACCTCCTAACCAAGTGATACCACTGTAGTTACCGGCGGGCACTGTCTTTGGGAAGTTACGTTGTTTGTTGATAACGGCCTGCTGGGCAAAGGTATGCAGGGAGAGCAGGGATAACAGACTTAGGAACAGAATTCTTTTCATAAGGATTGTTTCTTCAACATTATTTATTTGCAAAGATACACAAAATTCTGAGTAAGTGAGAAGAAAAGAAGCTTGTTTCTTTTCTCGAACGTAAAGAATTTATCTAAAAGTCGAGAGAAAAGCCAAAATAATTTGAGCTATTCCGAGACGGAGTATCGGCGATGCCAAAGATACACAAAAACGAGAGCAGAACAAAAGAAAAGAGTTTCTTTTTTATGCCGATATCGACAAGTCTTAGTCCTAAAATCATTTGTAATAAACGTTTGCCACTTTAAGTTCGTCGTCATCTTTTATGCATGACAATGCTTCTATTAAATCATTTCAGTCTCGATTTGATCTCGTCGGCCGACCGAAGGCACTTAATCCCGATTTTGGTTGACAGTATCATCCGTTATTCCTGCCAGAGGTCCCCTCCCCACAGGAAGGGGGGGTCGATTCATAACGCATAGTCTCTCATCAAATTGTAGGGGCAGACTTCATGTCTGCCCGTTGCTACCGGGTAGGGATAAACCCTACCCCTACGAATGTTATGAGCATTAGTACTTAAACCGATGAGAGAAGGGTACTACAGGCCCGGCCTGTGATACCCTTTTCTCCGACTTTTAAGTACTAATACTCCACTAATTAAGTACTAATTAGTCTGGTAAAGAGTACTAATACTTGACTAATTGAGTACTAATTAGTCGGCTTTTATTAATCAATACTCAAGCCAAATTCCATCAGAAAGACATACAATGAGAGGCTCTCTGGCCGTAGAAGATCCCGTAGAAGATAAAAATAGTGTATATTATTGTATTTCTGTCGTTTATACTGATTTTCGTAGAAGATGAGTGCTTTTAAATCTTTCCTGACGCATGAACAGATCATTTCAGCTCCGTCCCGATTTGATCTTGCGGATGACATATCCCGATAAACGGGTCATTTCAGCTCCGTTCTCAAATGATCTTTAATCTAAACGTCCTTTTCCTTATCATAATTCAGGAATATAATACCCTGTTTTATTCTTACTATTTTATAATCTTTGTCATAGACTATGGACAAAAGAGGATTCCTATGAAAATCTGTAACATTAATAAAGATAGTGGATTCATATAAGTGATCATTGCATCGCTTTATTACAATAGATATTTTCTGAGGACCTATATTCCGGTCTATATAAGTACTATCAGAAAAATAAATGCTATTTGATAAAAACAGTTTTTTATAACTTCCCATGTTTATATAATAGTCTCTTCCTTCTTTTGTAAGAATATGTTTCTTTTGCCCTACATTTCCTTCAGAAGAAATAATTATCGAGTCACCTAAATGTTCTACAAGGAATCTTTCATAATCAAGCGATGGATAGAATATTTCTCCTTCGAATTTATGTTTTTTCGCACATGATAATATGAGAATAAACAGAAATAGTAGACATGATTTACTTATACAGTTTTTCATAAAAATTTAATTGATTATCAAATATTGTTTTGAGTTTACTATTATTTTTTATTAGTTCTTCAGCTGTTTTATGATAGTTGCTGCTACCCTTCAATTTCATCTTTGTTTTTAAAAAATCCCCCGTTCCGGCGGATATGTCATCCGCCGGTGTTGAATATTAGGATCTGTGATCCGCAAAAAGTTCTTTATAGTAAACGTTCGCTGCTCCATGTTTATTGCCGTTTTTATGCACTTTAACTATTTCTGTTGTTTATATTAGATGCGGATGGCATATCCGCTATTAATGACATCGGGAAAACGTTATCCCGAAGAACGGGTTCTATTGCATAGTATGTGTACTCCATTCTAATGGTTTTATTGATTCAACAAATTTCGAATTATGCATTATATTGAATGTGTAACTCCCTTGGTCACAGCCTCCAAAAAAATCCCAGAAGTCGCGGTTTTTATATGGCTCATATAAATCTCCTACAAAGAGATTCTGTTTTATTTTTTTTATATGATAATTCTTACTAATCTGATGGTATATGGTAGGGAAATAAGGGCCTAAATATATGGTATTTGAATCAACAGATAGTAAAAAATCTACACCAAGATAATTGCCGTTATAAGGTGCTGAGTAGAAAATGGAGTCATTGTCACCAAACACCAATATATCACATGTGTCTTTCTCTATTATTTGAAATTTGAAATCTATTTGTTTACAATAATATGTATACAATCTATTGTGGTTACGACATGTTATAAACATATAACAAATGATCGGTGCAAATATGATGATTATATATATTAATACCAATATATGCTTTTTTTTTACCATATCTTTTTAAAGTTTGTCCATACTTTATTTAAGAAGTTACTAATCGAATGTCTTATATCCCTGTTCCGGCGGATATGTCATCCGCCGGTGTTGAATATTAGGATCTGTGATCCGCAAAAAGTTCTTTATCGTAACCGTTTGCAGCTCTATGCTTATTGCTTTTATTATGCATCTTAGCTATTTCTGTAATTTATATTAGGTGCGGATAGCATATCCGCCATTACTGACATCGGGATGACATATCCCGATGAACGGGTGGATATAACGAAGAAGGACCAGAAAATATGTAATATCATTTACCGGTTCACTCTTGAAACGATCTTGGAACAAATGTCCGTTGCGCCCATACTTTCGGTTAAAGTAAGTGGCATAAGAGATGCCGATGCGCTTTACCGTATCGGCAACATTCTCGGATTCTTCCCGTAGGAGCAAATGTATATGATTGCTCATCAGGCAATATGCATATATCTGGCATGAGGGGGGGAGATTGTTTCCATGTTCATCATAACGATCTGTCTGCAAACGAAGCGATGTCAACATTCTGACATAATCATCATCGTCTTGAAATATATCCTGTCTGTTGATACCTCGCAGCATCACGTGGTAAATACCTGTTGCGCTTGTCTTTCGTCTCTGTCGTGGCATAATACTCTTTTTCCTGCAAATATATACTTTTCTTCAATTACTAACAAATATTTTGTATAGAAAAAAAAAGAGATTAGAGGCCCGGCAATCCAAAATAGATCACAGAACCGACCCCGTGATCTACATAACAACTATTTCCTGCCGAAGTCGGCGGGAATCTCACCCCACTGTGATGTTTCCCATTTGATGATGGGATTGCGGAAGTTGTGGGTGTTCAGCCATTGCTCAGCCCGTGCAATGATCTGGTAGAGTTTCTCTGTTTCAGGTGTGCGCTCCAGTTTTGTCTTGCATTTTCGTTTGTTCACCCACAGGATGGCGTTGTAGGAGTCGCTGTAGATCGTCTTGTCGTAGAGTCCCTGCTGCCAGCAGAGTGCCAGCGCATGGACGATGGCGAGGAACTCCCCGATATTGTTCGTGCCCTTTATCGGACCGAAATGAAATACCTGTGCACCGGTTGCTAAGTCGATGGCCTGATACTCCATTGGTCCGGGGTTGCCGGAGCATCCGGCATCCACCGCCCAAGCGTCTGCTGTTACCTCTAAAGGTAGCGGCAGGACCGTGTCGTGACGGTTGTCAGGAGGGTTGAGGAGTTCAGAGCTCATAGCTTAAAGTTTAAAGTGTAAAGTTTAATGTTTAAAGTTTAAAGTGTATAGCTTACAGCTTGAGATGTTGAGGTAATCATAACTATGCACTATGCACTATACACTAAATTACATTCTTTCGGGCACCTCTATACCTAAGAGGGCCATACCTTGTTTGATGATCTTAGCCACGTTCTTCGCCATAACTAACCGGGTGATCTTCACCTGCTCATCTTCAGCATTCAGCACGCTGAAGTCGTGATACCACTGGTTGAACTCTTTCGTGAGCTCATAGCAATAGTTGGCGATGCCACTGGGAGAATAATCCTTGCCAGCCTGCTCTACCGCAGCTCCGTAGGCATTCATCTTCTGTATCAGGTCAATCTCTTTCGCATTGACCACGGCGGTGTTCTCATCCAGTTTGTCGGGAATGATGATACCTTGGTCGGCAGCCTTGCGCATGATACTCTTGATACGGGCATGGGTGTATTGGATGAAAGGACCCGTATTACCGTTGAAGTCGATACTCTCCTCGGGGTTGAACAGCATGTTCTTACGGGCATCGACCTTCAGGATGAAATACTTCAGGGCACCCATACCGACGATACGGGCAATCTCCTGTTTCTCCTCTTCGGTAAGGTCGGCATTCTTTCCTGCCTCGTCAGCGGTCCTGCGGGCATCGGCAATCATCAGGGCGATGAGATCGTCGGCATCCACGACAGTACCCTCACGACTCTTCATCTTACCGTTCGGCAGTTCTACCATACCGTAAGAGAAGTGCACGAGTTCCTTACCCCACTTGAAACCCAGTCGGTCAAGTAGGATAGAGAGCACTTGGAAGTGGTAGTTCTGTTCGTTACCCACCACATAGATCATCTTGTCGATGGGATAGTCGTTGAAGCGCATCTCGGCCGTGCCGATATCCTGAGTCATATAAACACTTGTGCCGTCGGAGCGCAACAACAGTTTCTGGTCGAGTCCCTCGTTGGTAAGGTCAGCCCATACGGAGTTGTCCTCATGACGCTCGAAGAGTCCTTTGGCGAGACCTTCCTCCACCTTTGCCTTTCCGCGGAGATAAGTCTCACTCTCATAATAGATCTTGTCAAAGCCAACGCCCAGGGCCTTGTATGTCTCATCAAAACCGGCATAAACCCAGTCGTTCATCTTCTTCCACAATGCCCTTATCTCAGGATCGTTCTGCTCCCATTTCACCAACATCTCGTGAGCTTCCTTGATCAAGGGTGCCTCGTCTTTGGCTTTCTTCTCAGCAGCCTCCTCATCGAGACCTTCTGCCATATACTGTGCTTGCAGTGTCTTCACCTCCTCACGATAGTGCTTGTCGAAAGCCACATAGAAATCACCGATCAGGTGGTCGCCTTTCTTGCCGGCAGTTTCGGGTGTGATGCCGTCGCCCCATTTCAACCAAGCGAGCATCGACTTACAGATATGGATACCGCGGTCGTTCACGATATTGGTCTTCACCACCTTATTACCATTGGCTGCCATGATCTGTGCAAGGCTCCATCCCAGCAGGTTGTTACGTACATGACCTAAATGGAGGGGCTTGTTCGTGTTGGGCGATGAATATTCGATCATCACCAGCGGCGACTGCTCGTTAGCTTGCTTCTCGCCGAAGTGCTCCTGAGTGTGAATGTCGTTAAGTAATGCGATCCATGCAGAGGGGGCGATGACCAGATTGAGGAATCCCTTCACTACATTAAAGTCGGCGATGATACTGCAGTGTTCTTTGATCCAAGAACCTATCTCCTGGGCTGTATCCTCCGGTTTTTTCCTGGAAATCTTCAGAAAGGGGAATACCACCAGCGTGAGGTTACCCTCAAAACCACTCTTCGTCTTCTGCAACTGTACCATCTGTTCATTAACCTTCTGTCCGTACAGTGCCTCTATCGCCTCAATAACGGCTTTCGTCAGTTCAAATTCTATATTCATCTTTTATTTACAATCAATTTGGGTGCAAAGGTACGAATAAATGAGAGAAAAGCAAAAAATCATCGCAGATAAATTCAGGATCAACGATAATATAGAAGCTGTTTCTTTATCCTTTGTTACTTACTGACTTTCCGCTAGCATCCTACCACTAACAGCATCCATAAATACTTCATGAAACAAAAGTAAAATAATTTTTCCAATCCTGCAAATATTTTTGCATTCTAAGCCTTTGTCGAAGTTATTCTTGTCTGTAAACGAAAAGAAAACACTTTTTTCTTTTGCTTTTCCCTCACTTTTCCGTATCTTTGCCTTTTTAATAAGGTATAATTATGAACCAGATACTTTCTGATATCAGTGGCTTCCTCTGGGGATGGCCGATGATCATCCTACTGTTAGGAACCCATATCTACCTGACTGTCCGTCTTCGTTTTCCACAACGAAAGATCTTCACGGCTATCAAACTGTCGTTCAAACGCGATGAAGGTGCCAAGGGCGATGTGAGTCAGTTCGGTGCTTTGGCAACAGCCTTGGCAGCTACCATTGGAACGGGGAATATTGTCGGCGTGGCAACGGCGGTGGCCTTGGGTGGTCCGGGCGCTGTATTGTGGTGTTGGTTGACCGGTGTCTTCGGCATCTCCACGAAGTATGCAGAAGGGTTGCTGGCTATCAAATATCGTGTGAAACGACCTGACGGTAGTATGCTGGGTGGTCCGATGTATGCCTTGGAACGAGGACTCGGATGGAAATGGATGGCAATATTGTTTGCTTTGTTTACGGCCATTGCAGCCTTTGGCATCGGCAATACCGTACAGGCTAACGCCATTGCTACGTTGACGAATGAGACTTATGGTATCTCTCCTTATCTCACAGGCAGTGTCGTGTGTCTGTTGGCAGGAGCCGTGATCATCGGTGGCGTGAAGAGTATTGCCCGTGTATGCACCATGCTCGTACCTTTTATGGCAGTGTTCTATGTGGTAGGATGTATCGTCATCCTAGTTATGAACAGCCATTATGTATGGCCGGCCATACAGTTAATCGGTAAGGCGGCATTTTCGCCTGAGGCAGCCGGTGGCGGTTTTATCGGCACATCAGTGATGATGGCTGCCCGTTTCGGTATTGCCCGAGGTCTGTTCTCCAATGAGTCAGGATTGGGATCTGCTCCTATTGTAGCGGCAGCTGCTCAGACTCGTAACCCTGTGCGTCAGGCCCTGGTGTCTGCTTCCGGCACTTTCTGGGACACCGTTGTTATCTGCGCCCTTACAGGTATTGTCATCGTGAGCAGCATTCTCGCTTTCCCTGATATCGACTATAGTAATGGGGCGGTCCTTACAAAGATGGCTTTCAGTAAGATTCCTTATATAGGTGCACCGTTGTTAACCGTTGGAATCCTCACCTTTGCCTTTTCCACTATCCTTGGATGGAGTTATTACGGTGAGCGTGCGGCAGAGTATCTGGGAGCCAAGCACACGGTTTATCGTGTCCTGTTCATCATAGCCTTGTTTATCGGTAGTGTCGTCAGTCTGGATATCGTATGGAACATCGCCGACTGTATGAATGCTCTTATGGCCATCCCTAACCTGCTCTCACTGTTGTTCCTCAGTGGAGTCATTGTCAGTGAGACAAAGAAATACCTGTGGAGTGGAAGACTGGATGAGCATGATGAGGATCATGTCCATGAAAAACAATCAACCACTTGATGAGCTGATAACTTTTGGGGAATAAAAAAAGGTGAAACGAGACTCTCGTCTGATTTCACCCCAAAAGTATAATTATATTATGAAACGATGATAAATCAATTCTATGTATTAACCCTTTTGTCCAGCATAGATTGTATATTCGTTTGCAAAGATAAATAAAAAAAACAAATATGCAAATATTTTTAAAGAAAAAATCATTAAAAAGCACAAATTTGATACTTTTTTATTGAAATACCATTTAAAGTGTAAGTCTTTATTGGTTGAAAACAATCACAATTACTATGACGATGGCATTTGGTTGATATAATCATACAACCGTTTGTAGAAGGGATGACGGGTAAGGGTTTGGGTATCACCGAGGATGATGAGTTTCATGCGGGCACGGGTAATGGCCACGTTCATCCGTCGTAGGTCACGAAGGAACCCGATCTGTCCTTCATCATTGGAGCGCACCATGGAGATAACGATGATGTCACGCTCCTGTCCTTGGAAGCCGTCAACGGTATTGACGGTTATCAGATGGCGGTAAGGCTTGAAAAACTCCTTTTTCTTGATGAGCTGACGGATGTACTGTACCTGCGCACGGTATGGTGAGATGATTCCCACATCAATGCGTTCGTCAAGAATCCGTTGTTTTCCGATCTTCTCGAAATAACTTTGCAAGGCGATGAGCGTGATTCGTGCCTCTGTCTTGTTGATTCGTCCGAAGGTAGCGCCCACGAATTCCTCACGTACTACTGCCGTGGGCTGATCGATAAGCTCTTCTGGATTGAGCCATACGATGGGCGTGTCGAGGTCGAGAATACCTCTGTATTTCACCTCAGGAGCACACTCCACCTGTCCATGGTAGAAATAGTCACTGGAGAAACGCATGATTTCCTCGTTCATGCGATACTGTACCTTCAGAAGGGAGACAGCATCGGGATGATTCTCCACGATACGTTCCATGAGTGTTTTGTCGAGTCCTCCCTTCAGGGCTGCCAGACTCATGATGGTGGGAGGCAACTGACAGTGGTCACCGGCAAGGATCACCCGAGTGACTTTCCTTATCGGAATCCAACAGGCTGCCTCAAGGGCTTGTGCTGCCTCGTCGATAAATAGTGTGCCGAACTTCATGCCTTGTAACAGTCGGTTGGCACTGCCCACCAGTGTGCAAGCAATCACCCGTGCTTCTCCGAACAACTCGGCATTGATACGTATCTCAATCTCGGTAGCACGCGCCTTCAACCGTTCAATTTTCTGGTGGTATTTCTCGTCTCCCCGTTTACGGTGGTCTCTCACTTCCCGTATAGCCTTGCGGATGGCCCAGAGGGAGGGGTAGTCGGGATGTGACTCAAAACGACGTTCATACGTGAACGACAACATCTTGTCGTTGACACGACTCGGATTACCGATACGCAGTACGTTGACTCCCCTATCGACCAGTTTTTCGGAGATCCAGTCAACGGCCATATTACTCTGGGCGCATACCAGCACTTGATTCTCACGCATCAGGGTCTCATAGATAGCCTCCACAAGGGTGGTTGTCTTACCTGTCCCCGGAGGGCCATGAACAATCATCACATCCTTGGCAGTAAGTACTTTATTGACAGCCTCCTCCTGCGTCTTATTCAGATAAGGAAAGGTCATCGGACGGAAGGTGAAGCGTTCGGGAGAGCGACGACTATAGAAGAGGTCACGCAGATAACCCAGTCGGTTGTTCTTGGCGTGTATTACCCTGTCGAGGGCGTCGAACATCGTCTTGTAGCTGGTCTCATCGAAAAACAGTTGGATGCCCAGATCGGCCGTGTTCTGCAGATCGGTTATCCGGATATTGTCGGGCAGGGCGATGACCATACGGTCACCATCAACATACGAAACACTGTAGCTTCCGTTTCTCACGCCGAAAGATGGATAGGAGAGTTGTCCGTTGTTGCAGGTGAAGAAGATAACAGGTTTGCCATACTCAAAGTTGTGTTCCACATCATCATCTTTCAGCCGGTACACTTCGATGCACAACTGATTCAGACTGTTATAGTAGCTTCTTCCGATACGTAGGGGCCACCACGCATCACCACGCTTAATCTTACGTTCCAATCCGACAGATTCCGTCTGTAACCGAAAAGTTTCTTTCTCGGTCGCATACTCCAATTCCAGCAATAGCCGTTGTTGAATTAAGTGTTGTATAGGTGATGTGTTGGACAATGGCTATTTGATAATTTTATAAACGTCTTCTATCGTTCTTTCGAAAGCGCCATGATGCTCTAACTTAAGGGTACACATAGCGGCGGCAAAGCGCCCTGCCTCTTCATAGTCAGCACCTAAGGCACGGGTGTATAGGTAACCTGCGGAATAAGTGTCCCCACAGCCAGTGGCATCTACCACCTGTTTCGGTGTATAGGCAGGAATCTCGTAGAACTTATCCACGGCGTAGATCAGCGATCCATAACTCCCAAGTGTGATGATCACCTCGTGGACACCCCATGATGCCAGACGTTTGGCTGCCTCGCGAGGATCTTTCAGTCCGGAAACGACTTCCATCTCGTGCTCATTCACTTTCAGGATATCAGTACATTGGAGGATTCTCAGCTTATCCTTCCAGTCGATAGGGTAAACCACCTTGTTGCGAACCTCACGGAGATAGCCTTGCACATCGATGGAGATCTTTCCTTTTCCGGCAAGATATTCCACCACCTCGTTGGGGAAATCGTCACTCAACA
>JAEEZP010000224.1 GCA_016291915.1 Prevotella sp.
CTGACGACCTGCCTTCCTGGGAACAACTGCTGCCGGTAAGGGAATGGCTTTATCAGAGTCCGGAACAGATATTGATCAAAGCATCCAATGGTGCTTCCGACTTCGGTAATAAGTTCGGTCAACCGCTAATCACAGGTTCTGTACTGACTTTCGAGCATCAGGAAGGTGATGAGAAATATGCTTATGATAAAGTCATCATGCTGGCTGGTGGTGTTGGTTATGGAACCAAGCGCGACTGTCTGAAGAAAGAACCGAAGAAAGGCAACAAGATCGTCGTAGTGGGAGGTGACAACTACCGCATCGGACTGGGTGGCGGTAGCGTGTCATCAGTAGACACCGGCAGGTACAGCAACGGTATTGAGTTGAATGCCGTACAGCGTGCGAACCCGGAGATGCAGAAGAGAGCCTACAACCTGGTCAGAGCTCTTTGCGAAGAGGATGTCAATCCTGTAGTTAGTATTCATGACCACGGCAGTGCCGGTCATGTAAACTGTCTCTCTGAATTGGTTGAGGAATGTGGCGGTGAAATCGACATGACCAAGTTACCTATCGGTGACAAGACCCTCTCTTCGAAAGAAATCATTGCCAATGAGAGTCAGGAGCGCATGGGATTGCTTATCGACGAACAGCATATCGAGCATGTCAGACAGATTGCTGAGCGTGAGCGCGCTCCACTATATGTGGTAGGTGAGACCACCGGTGATGCACATTTCTCCTTTAAGCAAGGTGATGGTGTCAAGCCCTTCGATCTTGATGTGGCACAGATGTTCGGTCATTCTCCAAAGACTATCATGCGTGACACTACCGTTGAGCGCCGTTACGAAGACGTTTCTTATGACGTTAAAGACATCGACAAGTATATAGAGGATGTTCTCCGTCTGGAGGCTGTTGCTTGTAAAGACTGGTTGACCAACAAGGTTGACCGCTCTGTCACGGGAAAGATTGCCCGTCAGCAGTGTCAGGGTGAGATACAATTGCCGCTGAGCGACTGTGGTGTCGTAGCCTTAGACTATCGTGGAAAGAAGGGTATTGCCACTGCATTGGGACATGCTCCAGTAGCAGGACTTGCCAGTCCTGAAGCAGGTAGTGTCCTCTCTGTTGCGGAATCACTCACCAATATTGTATGGGCACCTCTGGAGAATGGTTTAGACAGTGTCAGTCTATCTGCAAACTGGATGTGGCCTTGTCGTTCACAAGCTGGTGAGGATGCTCGTCTGTACAGCGCTGTCAAGGCACTGAGTGATTTCTGCTGTGAGCTAGGTGTTAACGTTCCTACCGGTAAGGATTCACTCTCTATGAGTCAGCAATATCCTAACGGTGAGAAAATCATTGCCCCGGGAACTGTTATTGTAAGCTCAGGTGCTGAGGTGTCAGACATCACCAAGGTGGTATCGCCGGTACTGGTTAACGACAAGAATGCCAGCATCTACTATATCGACCTCAGCTTTGACAACCAACGACTGGGTGGCAGTGCTTTTGCACAGACCCGCGGAAAGGTAGGTTCTGATGTTCCTACCGTAAAAGATCCGGATTATTTCCGTGATGCTTTCAACGTGTTACAAGAACTGATCAAGAAAGGATGGGTAATGGCTGGTCATGATATCTCTGCCGGTGGTCTTGTTACCACCCTTTTGGAAATGACCTTCGCCAACAAGAATGGTGGTCTGCATATCAATCTCCACAATCTAGCCGATGGTGATATCGTGAAGAATCTCTTTGCTGAGAATCCCGGCGTGATCATCGAGGTACACGACCGTCATAAGTTCGACTTTATCGATTTCCTCGAAGATCACGGCGTAGGTTTTGCCAAGATTGGTTACCCCACCCCCAACAACCGTACCCTTGTCATCAAGAAAGACGATTGGGAGCATACCTTCGATATTGACCATCTACGTGATATCTGGTATGAGACAAGTTATCTGCTCGACCGTAAACAGAGTTTCAACGGTAAGGCGAAAGAGCGTTACGACAACTATAAGATCCAGCCGTTGGAGATGCGTTTCAATCGTAAGTTTGGCGGCACACTGAAAGAATATCGTCTGGATGCCGACAGATGGAAGAAATCATCAGATACTCCACGTCCGAAAGCTGCCATTATCCGGGAGAAAGGTACTAACGGTGAGCGTGAGATGGCTTATTCTCTCTGGCTAGCCGGCTTTGAAGTGAAAGACGTGATGATGACCGACCTGATTACCGGTCGTGAGACCTTGGAAGATATCAACATGATTGTGTTCTGCGGTGGATTCTCCAACTCTGACGTCTTAGGCAGTGCAAAAGGATGGGCAGGTGCCTTCCTCTATAACCCCAAGGCAAAAGAGACCCTCGAGCGTTTCTATGCCCGTGAGGACACCCTCAGTCTGGGTATCTGTAACGGTTGTCAGCTGATGGTTGAACTCGGACTTGTCAAGCAAACTACGGAATCAACAGAGAAACCAAAGATGCTACACAATGACTCTCATAAGTTTGAGAGTGAGTTCATCACTTTGCAGATACCGGAGAACGAGAGTGTGATGTTCCATTCACTGAGCGGTAATAAGTTGGGTATCTGGGTAGCTCACGGAGAAGGAAAGTTCTATCTGCCGGGTAAAGAGAGTGACTATCAGATCGTGGCCAAATACAACTATCATGGTTATCCAGCTAATCCAAACGGCTCCGACTATGACGTAGCAGGTATCTGTTCCGCCGACGGACGTCATCTGGCAATGATGCCTCATCTGGAGCGTGCCATCTTCCCTTGGCAGTGTGCTTGGTATCCAGCCAGTCGTCGTAATGACCAGGTGACACCTTGGATAGAAGCCTTTGTCAATGCCCGTCGCTGGATTGAGGAGAAAACCTGTCAAGAATAATTAA
This sequence comes from Prevotella sp., assembly GCA_016291915.1. Classification (GTDB taxonomy): domain Bacteria; phylum Bacteroidota; class Bacteroidia; order Bacteroidales; family Bacteroidaceae; genus Prevotella. The sequence goes on from JAEEZP010000224.1 coordinate 2,851, forward strand.
ATGGGATTATCTGTGGATAAGATATATTGGGAATCGTTCAGGACTTTCTTTAAGATTGGCATGGTTACCTTCGGTGGTGGCTATGCCATGATACCGATTATCACCACAGAGGTAGTGGAGAAACACCATTGGGTAAGCGAAGAAGAGTTGCTCGACCTCATAGCCATCTCACAGAGTTGTCCCGGTGTCTTTGCTATTAATATCAGTACGTTCATTGGATATAAACTAAAAGGTAACAAAGGGGCTCTGTGTACCTCATTGGCCACAGCACTTCCTTCCTTCTTTATTATCCTGCTCATCGCCTTGTTCTTCCATCAGTTTGAAGACAACAGGGTGATAGCAGCCCTCTTCCGTGGTATTCGTCCTGCCGTGGTAGCACTTATCGCCGTACCCACCTTCAATCTTGCCCGTAAGGCGAAGATCAACCTCTCCAACTGCTGGATACCTATCTTAGGTGCTATGGCGATATGGGCTTTCGGTGTATCTCCGATCATCGTCATTATCCTGGCAGGCATCGGAGGATATGTCTATGGCAAATATATTAAACCCACTGAATAAACGACAAGAAGAATTATGGTATACCTTTATCTCTTTATCACTTTCTTTGAAATCGGCCTCTTCGGTTTCGGTGGCGGTTATGGTATGCTATCTCTGATACAGGGTGAAGTGGTATATCACTGGCACTGGATGACTACCGCTGAGTTTACGGATATTGTAGCCATCAGTCAGATGACACCCGGTCCTGTGGGTATCAACGCGGCTACTTACTGTGGATATACAGCTGTAAAGAATGCAGGATTCAGTATGCCAATGGCAATCTTAGGGAGTACGACGGCTACCATCGCACTGGTACTACCCTCACTCATCTTGATGATCTTAATCAGTAAGATGTTCATGAAATATATGAAATCACCGATTGTGGAAGGCATCTTCAGCGGACTGCGCCCAGCTGTAGTTGGACTGTTAGCTGCTGCTACCTTGATGCTGATGACGGCAGACAACTTCAGTACGCCCGATAATCCCTGGCAGTTCTGGATCAGTTGTTTCCTGTTTGTCGCCACATTTGTCGGTGTAAAATTCATGAAGATCAATCCAATCCGCATGATCATGTATTGCGCTTTTGCTGGTCTTCTGCTACTCTACTGACAAATCAAATCATCATTTTTCATGCTTAAAAGAAACTGTTGTATTATAGTATGTCTGATGCTGTGCAGTATTACTGTCACTGCGCAAGACTCTCAGAAAAAACGATCGGTTACTCCATTCGTGACAGACACCCTGATGGCTCACGACCCTGTAATGGCTTACGAAGATGGAACCTATTATCTCTTTGCCACTGGCATGGGAATCATGAGAGCCACATCAACAGACCGTAAGACATGGACTGTGCATAAACAGGGAGTACTGGAACAGATACCGGCATGGACACATGACTCTGTACCCGGATTTAAAAGGCATATCTGGGCACCAGACATCATCAGATGGCATGATAAATGGTGGTTGACCTACAGTTGTTCTACCTTCGGAAAGAATGGATCTGCCATCGGACTGATAACAAACAAGACGCTTAATCCCAATTCGCCGGACTATCGGTGGGTTGACGGAGGTGCAGTTGTTGTTTCGAAAGAAAAACGTGACAAATGGAATGCTATTGACCCGAATATCGTCATCGATGACAAAGATCAACCATGGATAGTCTGGGGATCGTTCTGGGATGGTATTCAGTTGGCTCAACTGACAGTTGATGAAAGCGGTTCCAATTACGGAGCACCTTCTTTAAGAGCTAACAAATCAAAAACAATTGCACGCCGATATCCCAAAGGCTATAAAAAAGCAGCTCCCAATCCCACCTCCAAATTTGCAGGAAAGAATGCTATTGAGGCACCATTCATCATGAAACACAACGGATGGTATTACCTGTTTGTATCCTGGGACTACTGCTGCCGAGGCTCCAAGAGCAACTATCGTGTGGCCGTCGGACGTAGTAAAAAAGTTTCCGGTCCCTATAAAGACCGGAATGGCAAGGATATGCGAAAAGGTGGTGGAACACTCTTTGTCGAGGGTGATCATCAATCATTTGAGGCCATGGGACACTGTGCAGCCTATCAGATGAACGGAAAAGATATCTTCATCTGTCATGGTTACAGTGTAGAGATGGAAGGAGCCGCTCTGTTAGTGCAAAAGGAGATTTCCTGGACTGAAGATGGATGGCCTGTAGCAAAAGACTGACAACACTCTGAAAATAGGTATCATTGAAACGACTTGTATCCATATTTTTATTGTTTTCTGCTACCCTTGGGGCAACAGGCTTACCTTTTATGGATCAGCATTACAACATCACCTATTTAAATATGCGCAACGGACTGCCAGGAAACAACATCTCTGATATTCATCTTGACAGTTACGGATTTATTTGGATTGCCACCAATGGCAGTGGACTTCTTAAATACGACGGATATAATTACTATTCACCGAACAACAACTGGCTGGGCTTTACTTTCAAAAGTAATTCCTGTCGTAGCATAGCGGAAGACAAGTTCCGACGATTATGGGTTGCTTATGAAGAAGGCACCGATATTATCGATCTGCAATCCATGCATAATTGGGAGCCGAAAGGTAATCCCCTTATTCAAAAGGCATTGTCACAACAGGCACTTACGGTATATCGTGACACGAAAGACTGCATATGGCTTGTCGCGCGTACCTATATATATTATATACAGATGGATGAGAGGGGAGTGATCAAGAAAGTTATCCCCTATCGGTATTCAAGTGGAAAGTTCAACATAACCATCCGTGATATGGAACAGAATGGAACGGTATGGGCAACTATAGAAGGAGGACTATATAGACTTCTAGTAAAAAACAACACCATCATCCGGGAGGCCATTTCACCAGCTATTCAAAGTATAGGCCCATCTGAAGTCAATGACTTCGTATGGAAAGATACCGAGTTGTGGATAGCTACAGTCAGCGGATTATATTGCTTCGACAATATCAATCACCTAAAAAAACATTATCTGAAAAATGACGGTAACGGATTATCGCATAATGTCGTCACCCAACTAGCCATAGGCCCTAACAACTCGCTCATAGCCGGCACATTGGGAGGTATTAACATCTTTGATAACAATACCAACACTTTTGAGCAATGGAACAGCAGGAATAAGGTAATGCCACTAAGCAGCGACTTTATCAGTTGTATCAAATACATGCAAGGACTACTTTGGATAGGTACAGAGACAGGTGGTATTATGAAGATTGCTCCAAAAGAACTGCTACTGACCAACTATGTCCATACGGATAAAGAAGGAAGTCTTTCTCCGAATGCCGTCAACGCGATGTTTATTGAAGATAACGGCACCTTATGGGTGGGAACAGTAGAAGGAGGACTGAATCGTAAAGAGCCAAACAGTCAGACGTTCACCCATTTTACCCGAAACAACTCTTCCCTACCCCATAATTCAGTCTCTACACTTGCCAGTGACAACCGTCAAAAGTTGTGGATAGGCACTTGGGGGGGCGGTGTCTGTACCATTAACCTTGAGAAACACCAACAGATTATCCCATTGGAAGTATCCCCTGGCTATGTTCCTCTGCTGGTGTATATTGGTGCGCTTCAATATGATGAGATCAATGACCTCATGTGGATTGGCAGTAATAACGGATTGTTCTACTATGACTATCATGCAGGACAAATCAAAGAACCATTCAAGGAATGTCGAACAATCACTGGATGTATAGGGAGTATCATCGATAAGGAGGGATGGCTATGGATGGGCACACTACAAGGTGGCATACGTGTGAACCTGCATAGTAAAAAGAAAGATGAGAACTTTGATTATGAGATATTAAGATATAAACTTGACCGACCCGAAAGCAAAATTATTGAAAAGATGAGCTGCTTCTGTGAGTCCAAGGATGGTAGCCTATGGATTGGCAGTAACGAATACGGCATCTACCGCCGCACTATCGACAGGGATGGTATACCCCATTACCAGAACTACAATATGCAGCATGGATTGGCCAACAACGGGGTAAAAGGTATTGTAGAAGATAAAGACGGAATCCTATGGATCACTACAAAGAACGGATTGTCACAATTCAAGCCTCAGACAGGCGTTTTCAACAACTATAGTGAAGTTGACGGACTACCAAACTCACAGTTCTACTGGAACTCTGCCATCAGCAACAGACAGGGAGACATTTTCTTGGGAACGACAAGCGGGTTATGTGTTTTACATGGCATCAACAACAATGCCTCATACAAAGGTCATTTGCGGTTTACACATTTAAATATTGACAATCATGACATCATAGCCGATGGTAAATATCTCAAGGAAGATATTTCGCTCGCTAGAAAACTCACTCTACATGAGAGTGACAAGACATTGTCTTTTGAGTTCTCTGCCCTCAATTATGTAAACGATCAAAACGGGACCTACAGCTATCGACTGTTAGGATTTGAAGATGAATGGATCCAACTGCCCTCTAATCAACACTCCATCCGATACACCTCGTTACAGAGTGGAAACTATACGTTGGAGGTGAAATATGCATCCTCACTATATGAAGAAGAGCAAGTCATTCAACTTCAGATAAAAGTGATTCCATACTTCTGGAAGACCTGGTGGTTTATCAGTCTGATCTGTTTATTCCTTATTACATCTGTTATCTGGCTCTATCGTCAACGTATGAAGCAGATAAGAGAGAAAATACGACGTCAGGAAGCAGAAAAGGCCATGGTCCCAGTCATAAAAGCATTGAATGAGTCGAAAGATCCCAAGCAACTGCAGCAACGGATAGAGAGTATCCTGCATATACAAAAACAATACGAAGATAGTTTCAATAAAAGTGCAGAAGAAGATAAGGCCTTTACAGAAAAGGAAAATATTCCTTTCATGGATAAGGTCATCAAGGTTCTAGAAGCAAACTACAAAAACGCAGAGTTTGGTGTGCCAGAGCTTTGTGAAGCTATGCACATGAGCAGACCCTTACTATCAAAACGGTTGAATGAAAAGGCAGGACTGCCAACCACACAATTTATCCGTAACTACCGACTGAATATCGCTATGCAGCTATTGAAGGAGTCAGGTGGACGAAACATCACGGAAATAGCCTATAGCGTAGGATTTAACGATCCAAAATATTTTACACGTTGTTTCACCAAGCTTTATGGCATCAGTCCGAGTGCTGTAAAGTAATAATTATCTTTATATTAGCCGTTTTTCATCCCACAAAAACCATATTAGTGTTAAAAACACACCCATAGCCAGCTTTGTCCACCTTATATTTCGTTTTATCCACCTTTTGTATTTATCTATAATGTAATTTTGGAACACTTTCAATATTACCTATAGTCTATTTTGATAGATATACTTCAACATTCAAGAAAATATTATTACTATTACAATTAATAACTTAATCAAACTAAAATGAGGAAACAACTAATTTCAGCGATGCTTACACTGAGTGTCCTTGGGAGTCTGTCCTTGTGTCCGACACCTATTCAGGCTTCAGTTACACAAGCACAAACGATTTTGGTAAAAGGTCAGGTTGTTGACCAAGATGGAGAGCCTCTTATTGGAGCTACCATCCAAGTCAAGGAAACAAAGGCCGGTACCGTTACCGATATCGATGGAAACTTCCAGTTAAACGCTCCAGCCAATGGTACACTTGTTATCACTTATGTTGGTTTCAAAGAGCGTGAAATTGCTATTCAAGGTCGTGCTGTCATCGATCAAATCATACTTGAATCCGACAATAACGTCCTAGACCAGGTCGTCGTCGTTGGTTACGGTACACAGAAGAAGGCGGACCTTACCGGATCTGTCTCTATTGTCAATGCCGACGAACTAAAACGTGTCTCTAACTCAAACATCTCCACGATGCTCGAGGGTAAGGTTGCCGGTGTACAGATCACCTCTGACGGACAGCCAGGTGCTGACCCGTCAGTAAGAATCCGTGGTCTCGGTTCTTTTGGAAGCACGGCTCCTCTTTACGTCATCGACGGTGTTCCTATGGGAACAACTATTCGTGATTTCTCACCAAACGACATTGAGACGATTCAGGTATTGAAGGATGCTTCTGCCGGTGCCATCTACGGTTCTCGTGCCGCTAACGGTGTGATTATCATCACAACCAAAAGTGGCCAGAAAGATCAGCCGCTGAAGGTTGACTACACCGGCTATTTCGGTGTTGACAAGATCTCTAGTGGCGTTTATGATGTGATGAATGCTGATCAGTACAGTCAGTATCTGGGGAAGGCGGCAGAGAACACAGGTGTTGCTGCTCCTGGTGGATATAGTATCGGTACTGACGGAAATTATCATTTTATAGATAATACGAACACCGACTGGTTCAAGGAAGTGTTCAAGACAGGTATTCGTCAGAACCACAATGTAAACCTGAGTGGTGGAGGTGCTAACAATACTTATAATATAGGTCTTGACTACTTTAGTCAGAAAGGAACCCTCGAAGGTGCCGGTCCTAATTATGATCGTTTTACAGCCCGTATCAATAATACGATGGACACCAAATACATCAAGTTCCGCACCAGTCTTGTTTATTCACACTCCGACCAGGACAATATGGCTATCTCTAATGCCAACGAGTATGTACAAGGTCTCTATGGCAATCTGCCTAACGTACTGCTCGGAACGTTAACCATGCAGCCGACCATTAAGGCTTATGATGAGTCAACATGGGTGCTCGACGATAAGGTGCCTGCGGCCAACGGTTATAATTATGATGCATATGGCTATGGTGTTTACTATGACGAATTACACGGCGATATCTCAGCTTCTAACCCACTGCTTATCAATAACCTGTTAGAGCGTAACACCATCGTCGACCGTTTCGTAGGTACAGCTTCTGCAGAGGTTGAATTACTCAAATTGATCGGCTTGGAAAACAAGAACCACAAATTGAACTACAAGATCAATCTTTCTTATAGTACCACTCATGCCACCGACAAGACATGGATCTCGGCATGGATTCAGAGTAAACGTGTATATCTGGCAAAAGACAATGAGCGCCTCACCAAGGCACACCGTCATTACAGCGATGCCCTGATTGAGAATACATTAAATTACGACGGAACCATCGGTCTTCATCACATCAACCTGTTAGGTGGTATCACCTACGAAGAGGAAAACACCAATACTTTATCAGCATGGGGCCTGAATATGCCTGAACCTTACTTCCTCCAAGTACAGAATGCCAAAGAGCGTGATGGTGACTCATATGAGTATAAGCATGCACTGAACTCATTCATCGGTCGTCTTAACTACGACTATGACGGCAAATACCTTTTCTCTGCCGTAATCCGTCGGGATGGTAGCTCTCGTCTGACAAAGGATATCCGTTGGGGAACCTTCCCATCAATATCACTCGGATGGCGTTTCGATAAGGAAAAGTTCTTCCCTATCAGTCCTAACATCGTGAATATGTTCAAGGTACGTGCCAGCTATGGTGAACTTGGTAACGAGAACATTGGCGAGTATATGTATCAAGGTACGATGATGCGTAACAACATGAAGTATAGCTTCGGTAACAATGAGGTAAGCGGTTCTGCTGTTTCTACTTTCGTGAATGAGAACTTGGCATGGGAGAAGAAATCTACTGCTAACGTAGGTGTTGATTTGGCGATGTTTAATAACAGAATTGAATTTTCTGCAGAATGGTTTAAGAACAAATCTACCGACCTGCTTTATCAAGTTGCAGTTCCTTTGAGTACTGGTGTACAGAACACAACCGTAACTATGAACGCTGCCTCTATGCAGAATACCGGTTTTGAAGTATCTGCAACTTACCGCAACCACGATCATGCCTTGAAATATGATATCAGTGCTAATATCAGTACTGTTAAGAATAAGGTAACAGCACTGAGTGCCGGCAAGGACTCACAGATCGATGGTGCCTATATTACTTACGTAGGTCAGGAAATCGGTCAGTTCTACGGATGGATTTACGAAGGTATCGCCCGTACACAGGCAGATATTGACGACCGCAATGATTATGCTGCAGAGCATGGGCAGGCCACTTATCAGCCAGGTGCACAGGTAGGTGACTGTCTGTATAAGGATGTGAATGGTGACGGTCAGATCACTGATGCCGACCAAGTGGTATTGGGCAGTGGTATGCCGAAGATGAACTTTGGACTGAGCGCTCACCTCGAGTGGAAAGGCTTCGACATGAGTATTTCTACCTTCGGTGCACTGGGTTACAATGTATCCGACCATATCTATAACAGTTTGAACTCTTGCTACGGATACGGTAACAAAGATGTGGCTATCCTCGATGCCAACCGTTGGTCAGAGGATGGACTGACATATATCTCTGACGTTCCACGCACCTATATCACTCATCCGGGTGCCACATTAGGATGGAACGACCTATTCAGCAGTCGTAAGATCCAGAATGCTGCTTACTGGAAGATCGCTAACGTAGAACTAGGTTACAATATACCCAGCAAGATCTTCGGCGGTTATATCACTGGTGCACGTATTTACGTTTCTGCACAGAACCTCTATACCTTCACAGGTTATAAAGGCTACAATGTTGACTATGCTCCCGGAACCTTTACACCAGGTTTCAACTACTGCTCTTATCCAAGTGCACGCAGCTTTATGTGCGGTATTCATTTCTCATTCTAATAATTAAGGAGGTATATCATATGAAACTATATAAATTATCCTTTGCCCTTTTACTGGGCCTTGGCACGTTAACATCGTGTAGCGATAAACTGGAACTGATCAATCCGAATCAGCAGACAACCGGTACATTCGGAACTACAGCCGCTGACTTGGAGGAGTGTGTCATCGCTGCCTATAACCATATCCGTATGGAGGGATCTTATGCCCGTGTAGGTTACGGTTATGACATCTGCCGTGGTGATGAGGTTTGGAACTCATCACAGGTGTGGTATCTACCATTCGATGATCTGAATGCTCCCGCTACCGAGGAGATGACAGAGTGGGTATGGCGTGAGTGGTACTACACTATCAATGTATGTAACTTTATTCTTTCTCGTTGTGGACAGGATCCTGCAGAATATCCTGACAACCTGAAGCGCATTGCCGGTCAGGCACATTTTCTTCGTGGGCTTTCTTATTATAACTTGGCAGGATACTATCAGAACCCTCCGCTTATAAGCGACTATAATGAGTACTCTACCTTGGAAGGACTGTACAAGGCAAATAACACCTACGATGAGGTATGGGATCAGGTAGAAAGCGATTTCTCTGTAGCCATGACACTCCTTCCCTCACGTAACGAAGGTGGTGAGTGGGCTAAGGGTCGTGCTACCAATGGTGCAGCCGCTGGTTATTATGCTCGTGCACTGATGCAGCGTCATAAGTATAGTGAGGCACTCACAGTCCTTGAGGCTATTATCAACGGTCAGTACGGTACTTATAAACTGATGGCCAACTATGGTGACAATTTCCGCGAGGGTGCTGCCTATGAGAACAACGATGAGAGTCTGTTCGAGGTACAGTTTATGGACTATGGCACTCAGGGAACCGACGAGGAATGGACACCGGTTAACACCAGTTCCAACGCTACTCAGGCACATGCCATCGAGAGTAACTTCTGTCCTGGTGACTTTTCCGGTTGGGCTGACCTCTCTGCATCGCCTTGGCTGTATCAGTTATTTAAAGCTGAGCGTACCACAGATGGAAAACTGGATCCGCGCCTATATTGGACCATCTGTACATACGAGGCAGACTGGGAAGGTTTTGAGAATGGTAATGTATGCTACAAGAAAACGATGACTCCAGCAGAGAATATTATCACCAATAATATCAATGGTGGTCTGCCCATTGCTAAATGGACAAATATGCGTACAAACCTCTATGAGACAGTCGTAACAGGTCTTCACTGCGGTATCAACTTGCGTATGATGCGCTATGCTGACGTATTACTCCGTGCCGCTGAGTGCGAGAATGAGGTAAATGGTCCGACACAGCGTGCCATCAACTGGATCAACCAGGTACGCAAGCGTGCCCAGTTAGCAGATCTGCAGCTCTCTGACTTCAATTCTAAGGATAAGTTGTTCGAGCAGATTGCCAACGTAGAGCGTCCAAAGGAGTTCGGTTGTGAGTTCGGTCGTGGTTTCGACCTCATCCGTTGGGGTTTCTTCTACAGTGCAGATCGTATGCAGCAATTAAAAGAGCATGGTACCTTCCGTCGCTCTGCCGACAAGACCCTCGTAAAAGAGCCTGTCAGCTATAGTCAAGTGGGTGTTGACTCTGAGTTGAAGAGTTCTTACGATAGCTTTGTTCCAGGTCATGAGTTCCTCCCCATCTATCAGGGCTTGCTCAACTCAAATATCAACCTGAAGGGTAACTCTGCCAATAACAATGCCGACAACGCTACCTACTTCTCAGAGAAGGGGTGGACCGTACATCCTGTTGTGAACCTTGGCAATTAATCGTTGAATAATGAAAAATAATAAAACAAGATAATTATGAGACTTCTAAATAAAATAGCTTCCGTTTTCTGTGCTGTTGCATTAGCTATGCTTACGCTGACAGGTTGTGAAGGCGGTGACCTATATAATGTAGACGCTCCCGACTGGCTCTCTGCAAAAATTGACTCTATCAACAACGCAAATAAGGGCGAAGAGTTGGTGGGTATGATGGAAGATGTGTATACTGTAGGTAATACAGATTACTCCACTGGTTGGTGGACCACCTGGTCTAAATACTATGTCATTCCTGAGGGTCAAGTATGGAATGCACTATTCACACTGAATATTAACCCCAATGCATCAAATACCTATAAAAACTTCGCCCTCATCATCTGCAATGACGAGGATCGCGGTGCAACAGACTATAAGGAATATGGAGCTATCCGTTTTGACAACCAACCCAGTGGAAACTCTGAATGGGGTGATTATATCGACCGTAATCAGATTGTCAGTTCTCTCACTTTCGATACCGACACAGATAAAGGAATAGAGAAGTTAGGTGGCTTGGTAACACTGACCATCGATCGCTCTAATGGTGGCCTCATCGTCAAGATGACCAATGGTACTGTGACAAAGACCTATACACAGACGGCCGCACTGCCTAATCTTAATGCTGATGCAACAAACACCAATATCCGTGCTTTCCTGGTTCCGGAAGGATCATACTTAAACTGGTTGTCAACCAATATCGAGCCGATTGGCGGTTGCACCTCTGCAGAAGACAAGCAGCCACTGTCGATGACACTGTCTGGTGTGCCCAGTGAGGTACTTGTAGGCACTTCTATTGAGGAGGCCTTTGCCAATGTGACAGCTGTCGTAGAATTCGAGCAGGGTGTCACTAAGACGGTTTCTGCAGATGAGTTGCAGTTTGAGACTATTCCTGACATGACAGAATTAGGAAAGAAGACACTTGTCGTATTGTATAACAAGACCTTCAAGGGTGCTAATGCCGACAAACCGATTATCGCAAGCGGCACTTTCAGCGTGGTAAAGGAACTCTCAGCATTCACTCAGACTGTTGTTGTACCGACCCCGCTGACACTTGGAGCAACCGACAACTCTACAGGCTTCTGGGGTGCTCATACAGAGAATATAAAGATTGAGCCGAAGGAAACCAAGGTAGTTACCTTCACCAACTACAGTTCATGTGCTTCTAACTGGAACAACTTCTGTATCGTACTATGCAAGGCAGATAATAGTGAATATGCTGTTGTTCGTGCTGACAACTATGGTTGGGGTGACTGCTATGCATCCTGCACACCAGTCATGGAAGAAGGCAGAGACTGGGAGGTCTGGCGTCCGGCTATGGATGGTGCCAAGGTAACGACTTACATTACCAATAATGGTGACGGATCAGCTGACATCAAGGCCATCATGGTAGGTAATGATGGCGTGACCTACACACAGGAATATCAAGGTATGAAGAATATCGATGCAGATAACTTCTACTTCCGTTATACTGTGGATGGCTGTCATCTGGTATTCGACAACGTGGTGGGTGCCACAGATAACTCTACTCCTTTCTGGGGCGCTCACTCACCCAATATCCAGGTAAAGGCACATCAGGTATGTACGGTCAACTTCACTAACTACAGTTCATGCGGCAGTAATTGGAACAACTTCTGTATCGTACTCTGTAAGGCTGATAATAGTGAATACGCTGTTGTTCGTGCAGACAACTATGGTTGGGGTAACGGCTATGCCGCATGCACTCCTTCTATGGAAGAGGGCAGGAACTGGGATACCTGGCGTCCGGCCATGAATGGTGCCAAGGTTACTGCTAAGATTGTGAATAACGGTGACGGTACTGCCGACATCAAGTGTGTCATGGAAGGTAATGATGGCAAGACCTATACGCAGGATTATATCGGCATCAATACAATTGATGAGAACGATTTCTACTTTAACTTCACCGTTGACGGATGTCACCTGGTATTTCAATAAACTATAGATAAATAATAAAAGAAAGAGAATATGAAAATTCTGTCTAAAATAATATGCTGTCTGAGCGCAGGTCTTCTGATGGTAGCCTGTAGCGAAGACATTCCAGGTGGCGAAGTCAAGAACCCATTGGCAGTATCAACACCTGAGGTAGCAGTAGTCAGAGCCTCTTCAGCTGTGGTTTCGGCCACAGCAACAGGTTCTCACATCATCAGCCGTGGTTTCTGTTACAGCACGACACCTAATCCCACGATTGACAATACGAAGATGGCTGTGGCAAAAAAGAACATGCAACTCACTATTTCCTCATTGTCCAAGAACACCACCTACTATCTGCGCGCCTATGCACAGACCAGTTTTGAGGTTAAATACTCTGATGAGATAACTTTCACGACATTGGCATCTGATCCAGCCTCAGCCCTTGATGACTGGACAGCACCGACCTATCCCGATGACTATCGCGAGCTCTCCACATGGGAAAAGCGCAGTCAGTGGAACCTTGGTAATGTTCACGATCCTTCTGTCATGAAGGCTGACGACGGTTACTATTATATGTATTGTACAGATGCTGGCTTCGGTGATCCCCATGCCGGACACGGACACTTCCACGCACGTCGCTCCGCCGACCTTGTCAACTGGGAATATCTCGGTGCTACCATGCCAAACACACCGGAATGGGTGATGACAAAGCTGAATGAGATCCGTTCCAATATGGGACTGAGCGCCTCTAAAGCAGATGTCAATGGCTATGGTTATTGGGCACCCTGTGCCCGCAAGGTGAAGAACGGACTCTATCGTATGTATTACAGCATTGTTGTTCCTGGTACCATCGATGGTGACGGCACATGGAGTGAGCGTGCATTCATCGGTTTGATGGAAACGGCCGATCCAGCCTCCAATAAATGGGAGGACAAGGGATTTGTCATTACCAATTATTCCGATAAGGAACTGAATTATAAGGTCAATGCCACCGATTTTGGAAACTGCTATTATAAGTACAATGCTATCGATCCGTCATTCATCATCACTCCTAATGGCGAGCATTGGCTCATCTATGGTTCATGGCACAGCGGTATAGCAGCTGTACAGCTCAACCCGGAAACAGGAAAGACCATCATTGATCCGTTACCTAATCCATGGGGTGCTGCGAACGAAGCCGCTTATGGAAAGCAGATCTTCACCCGTCAGGCAGGCAACCGTTGGCAAGCCTCTGAGGGTCCGGAAGTATTCTATCATGATGGTTATTACTATATGTTCATGGCCTACGATGCATTGGACATCCCATATAATACCCGTGTTGTTCGTTCTGCCACAATCGATGGAACATACACTGGTGACCAGACTGTCCTGACACATCCTTACAAGTTCGCTAACAGTCAAGGTTGGGTAGGTATCTCTCACTGTGCTATCTTCGATGATGGCAGCGGCAATTGCTATTATGCATCACAACAGCGTTTCCCGGCCGATTACGACACATGGGCATCCAACGCAAATATGTTAGGTGGAGTACGTAGCATACAATGGCTCTCAAGCGGTTGGCCGGTAGTCATGCCTGAGCGATATGCAGCATTACCTGAGGTCGCTATCAGTGCAGAGGATATCATCGGCACATGGGAGCATATTGACTTGGGGTATAGTTATGGTAATATGAAAGAATCATCTGAGATGACCTTCGCCGCTAACGGAACCATTACCGATGGTGTATGGAAAGGAGGAACATGGAGTTTCAACGCCTCAACTAACACACTAACTGCCAATGGTGTAGAACTGAAGGTACAACGAGAGTGTGACTGGGAGGCTTCTCCCCGCAAACATACTATCGTCTATGCCGGTATCAATGGCGCTAAGAGCTATTGGGGAAAGAAAAAATAATAATACTCTTATTCTTTGAAAGTGTGTCTATTATGGCACACTTTCAAAGTTTATTTGTTACCTTTGTGGCATCTAAGAAAATTATCAGACATGTACAATATCATTCTTTCGATTATCTCCGTCTTTGTTTACAACCAAGGACCCAGTGACGGACTACATATTGCCTACCAGGATCAAGACCAGCAATGGAAAGAGATCGGTCAGTTGCTTTCCAGCGACTACGGTGCATGGGGTCAGGAAAAACGGATGTTTGCACCCTATGTTACCAGGGTTGCCGACGGTAGTTGGCGCGCTGTCTGGCAGGTTAATGATACCGCACCTACCTTTGCCGCTGCCTACAGTGCAGATCTGATTACCTGGCGACCCCAGGATTACCCCATCATGACTTCCAAAGGTTGTTTTTGTCCGGTTCTTGTACAATCGTCAGAAAACGAGTTATATGTTCTGTTTAAAGATGACAAAGGACAACTCCGTCAGACTCATGCAACAGACGAGTTTCGTCGTTTCAGTAAGGATGAGTCATGTTCCAGTCCTCGATGGCTGGAAGACTATCGATTATTAAGTACTATTCGCGATACGGTCACCATCGATGGCAAGCAACAGATTGGACAACTTATCAGTATTAACAATGATGAATTACAAGCTATTCAGAAGCATTATAGATCCCTGCAGGATGATGCTTCACGCAGCAAAGAGCGGATGCACCAAGATGCAGAGAAACTTAGTCCAATCCTACCCGCATCATTAAAAGCCACACTCTCTGTAGATAACTCCCAGCAGAAAAATATCAGTGATAAACTCATCGGTATCTTCTTTGAGGATATCTCCTATGCGGCAGATGGTGGACTTTATGCAGAACTGATACAGAATCGTGATTTCGAATACACAGAAAAGGATTATAACAACAAAGGTAAGGCATGGCATGCGACAACCGCGTGGAAGGGTGACTTGCAACTTGCTACCGATCATCCGCTTAGCATTCACAACCCACATCATATTCTCCTTAAGAACGGGAAGGTATGGAACAAAGGATGGGATGGTATCTGTCTGAGAAAAGGAGAA
>JAEEZP010000225.1 GCA_016291915.1 Prevotella sp.
ATGTGGAATCGCCACGCATATTATTATGACTTTACGGCAGAATATCTCACCGACGGTTATAAGGAAGACGGCACCTTCACCCATTACTATCCCTATTATCCGGAAGATGAACAGTTGCAAGCCGACCAGCAACGTACTTTGGCGGAACTGAAAGGAGTGTTCACCCTACCCTACAGCAACAGATTCTCTGCCGGTATTGAGGCACGCTATGATTGGTTGCGTGCTCCCATGCGAGTGGTGGATGAGCAGAAAGATGACTATACCGGTGCGTTGTATGTTCAAGATGAGTATAACGGCATACCAAACCTGAATATCACTGCCGGTCTTCGTCTGAACATCAACAAACAGTTCGGTACACGGTTCACCCCGAAGATTTCTGCCATGTATAAAGTCGGACAACGCATCCGACTGAGAGCCACCTGGGCACAGGGTTTCAAGACCCCTACCCTGAAAGAGATTTACTACAGATATATCCGACAGATGAACGGCACCTATCTCTATTTAGGTAATGAGAATCTCGACCCACAGTCGAGCAACTACTACAGCGGCGGCATCGAATATACCTGGAACGGACTCAGCATCACTGCCACCGGTTATTATAATAAGGTGGATAATATGATTACTTTGGTAACCATTCCCAACAACCAAGCACCGGCTGAATATATCATTCAGTATGACCCTATCAAGACACGGCAATATATGAATATGGAGAATGCCGAGACTTATGGCGTGGATGTCAATGTCCGTTATAACTACAAGGCATTCAGCATCGGTGGCGGTTACAGTTATCTGGATACGAAAGCGCAGGTTTACGATACCGACAAAGAACAACTGATGGATGTGGTGATCGACGGCATGGCACACCATAAAGGGAATGTCTTTGCCAACTGGGGACATGACTTCACCCCGAAATACCATCTGGGCATCGGCATCTACGGGAAGTTGTCAACCAAGCGTTTCTACCAGATTGACGGTGATGGTAAGGGATACCAGATATGGCGTGTCTCCACCACCCATGACTTTGCCGGGAACAAACATCTTTCCTACCGTTTGGAAGCAGGTGTAGATAATATCTTCAACTATGTGGACCGCACCTATCACGGACTACACTTGGGAACCACCACACCGGGAACCACCATCTACGCCACCTTTACCATAAGAATTAAAGACGGAAAACATAATATCAACAATAAATTTAAAACCAATTTAAACGAAAGAAGTTATGAAGAAAATTAATTTTCTGATGTTAGCTATGATGGCTATCATCGCAAGTATGACCTTCACCGCTTGTAGCGATGACGATGATGAATCTAACTACCAGAAGTACCAAAAGGCTGTCGATGACATGGTAAAATCACAGAAAAAGAACAATAAGGTGATTCTCCTTGTTGCCTTCGGTTCTACCTGGGAGCAGGCTTATGATACCTTTGATAAGGTTGTCAGTGAGTATAAGAGTACTTTCAGTGGTTATGATGTGTATCTCTCCTTCTCTTCCGCTATCTGTATCAACAATGCTCGCGGTGGTGAGAATACCGACCCGAAAGACTACTACGATCCCGAGCACTGGCTCACTGCTATCGGTAAAGCCGGCTATCAGCAGGTTGTCGTACAGTCACTGCAGGTTATCCCCGGTGAAGAATATCGCCGTGTACGTGACTCTTACGTAAAGGACTTCATGAACAACCGTAACGGTGACTTCACCAACGCATACATGAAGAGCCTCGACCTAAACGTGGTGGTTGGTACTCCGCTGATGGCTGAGGAGATCGATGCCAAGAACCTCGCTACCGTACTGAACCAGGAGGCTGACGTGAAGGCAGCCGTTGCCAACGGTATCGTTGCTTTCATGGGCCATGGTAACCCTGAGGGTTATGACTACTATGGTGGTAATATCCGTTACCTGCAGTTAGAGGACTATCTCCGTCAACTGAACCAGAACTACTATGTAGGTACTGTTGATATGGAAGACACTTATGTTGACAATGTGCTGGAGCATGTCAACGGTGGTTCTTTCGACATTGCAGTGGGTGATGTAACCAAGACCATGACCTATACCAAGAACAACGCTAAGAAAGCTCAGCTCTACCCGCTGATGTCTATCGCCGGTGACCACGCTCACAACGATATGGCTGACCCAGAGGATAACGAGAGCTGGTATAGCATGTTCAATGCTGCCGGTATCACCACCACTGCTTACGAAACCAACTTCACAGAACCCTGCTGGAAGAAATATAAGAGCGGTGAGGGTTATATCCCTGCATTGGCTGAGCGCGCTGCCGTACGTCGTCTGTGGATGAACCACACCCGTGAGGCTATCAGCAAGCTGGGTACCGACGAGGCTCTCTCTACTCCAACCACAGCTCCTGAGGAATAATTTCTCTCTCAAAATAACTCATTTTTATTATCCCCGCTACACAGAGATGTTGTAACGGGGATATTATTTTATAGGTACAGACAAAGTAAAAC
The DNA here is from genome assembly GCA_016291915.1 of Prevotella sp. Classification (GTDB taxonomy): domain Bacteria; phylum Bacteroidota; class Bacteroidia; order Bacteroidales; family Bacteroidaceae; genus Prevotella. The sequence continues at coordinate 2,467 of JAEEZP010000225.1, forward strand.
AAGTTGTTTTGCCTTAGTTTTAATCACCTTTTCCGTTAGAAAAGATACCCTTTTCCAAGGGAAAACAACTTGTTTTACCTTAAGAAAAGTGATGTCTTCTTTTGGAACATATGTTCTGCAAGATAATAACCATCATAAAAATAATTACAAAAGAAGGTCATTATTCAAATAATTTCGTATCTTTGCAGCCACAGTTAGTATTTTTCAATGACAGAAGGTTCTGCCATATTAGAATGCATCAATCAATGGGATGAGAATGCCCTCCGAATGATTTACAAACAGCATTACAAGATGCTTGTAGGATTTGCTATGCAATTACTTGGCAATCTGGAAGAGGCAGAGGATGTTGTGCAGGATGTCATTCTCAACACCTGGCAACAACAGAATCAATTTCATTCAGAAGGACAATTACGTACATACTTATTCAATGCCGTTCGCAACCGGTCACTCTCCAGGTTGGAGCATCTTCAAGTAGCCCTTCATCACCAAGATCGTTTAAAGAGAGAGTATCGGGAGATGCAACTTGAAGAGAATGACACCATTGCCCTTCATAAAGAAGAGGTATACCGGCAACTCTTCATGGCTATCGACCAAATGCCAAGCAAGCAGCGGGATATCTTTCTTTTGGCTATAGAAGGAAAACAAAACAAAGAAATCGCAGAGATCCTGGATATTAATATCAACACGGTAAAATCACACAAACGAAGAGGTATAGAGCGCTTACGGGAAACACTTAATCCGGAGGCATTGTTATTACTTTCTTTACTCCTTCCGTAAAAAAGTTATGATTTTTTGCACCTTTTTATACCTTTACCTGTATAAGATATAAAAAGGAAACTATGATACAAGATAAAAATACTATCCTTGCCCGTATAATCATGGGTGAAGCAACAGAAGAAGACTGCAGATTCTTGAAGGAAAATTGTACCCCTGAAGAAATAGCAGAGATTCTGAATGCCAATGACTTGGCAGAGCGTTATAAAACATATGACCGTATTGATGAGGAACAAGCTTTCCAAAGAATAAGGTCACTGTTATTCAAAGAAAAGGAAAGTAAGGATCTCATTCGTACGACAAAATACTGGACCCTTTATCGTCGGTTATTGAGAGTAGCTGCCGTAATCCTCTTTATGATTTTCGGTGCCGGTTATTGGTGGTATCATGATTACACGAAGGTGACACCACCGGAGATTCCGCAAGATGTTCTTGCAGCTATCCAAACAAGTCGACAGACAGGCAAGAATGAAGCCAGTGTAAAAACCTTTGCTGCCAACATTCATTCTTCTTCAAATAATGACACCTTCTCAGAAGAGATCATCCAACTGTTATTAAATAAGGTGGATAACGATGGGGCTGCTGGTAATGAGGAAAATAATGAAGCATTAACCAACGGAGACAAACCGCTCGAACTGATTACGACCTACCACGACAAGGAGTTCTGGCGCACGCTATCAGATGGAACCTTGGTTCATATCAATGCTGACAGCCGTATTGTTTATCCCGAGGAGTTTGGCCGTGACAGTCGTGATGTTATTCTTAGTGGTGAGGCATATTTCATGGTTGCCAAAGATAAAAGCCGACCGTTTATCGTACATACCCAACAGGGTGATGTGAAGGTTTACGGAACAGAGTTTGATATAAACACAAGAGCACGTGACAACAGCAGTAAAAAACGTGACTGTACATCTGTCGTTCTTGTCAAGGGAAGTGTTGGCGTAACCCCATCCGAAGGTAAAGAATATATGCTTACACCCGGTCAACAGATCATCATCAAGGATCATTCCAACTCTCCTTATATCAGTAAAGCAGATCTGCGACCCTACGTTGCCTGGAATACCAAGAAGTTTGATTTTGAAGACTATCCTTTAGAGGGTTTGATGGAGATTATCTATCGCTGGTATCATCTTGACTATGTCATCAACGATCAAAGCATTACCAATACATTAGTAAGTGGTAGTATCAGCCGATATGATACAATAGAGCCTCTGCTCCATGCCATCAGCAAGATCACAGGGTATGAAGTACAGATTAAAGACAATACCATATATATTAATTACTAACCATTTTAGTATGAAGAAAAACAATCAATTAAAACTGGTATCCATCTTCTTGATGATGGTACTATGGCTCGGAATGTCGACGGCTAAGGCTGCTCCAAATCAAAATGTATTGGACAAGCCTGTTACGTTGTCGATGCAAAGAGCAACAGTGAAAGATTTCTTCACACAGGTGAAGAAACAGACAGGACTGGATTTCATCTACAGTTCTGAACTCCTTCGTACTCTGCCAAGAGTAACGGTAAATGCAACGAACAAACCCGTCAGGCAAGTGCTTGATGAAGTGATGGGAATGATTGAATGTGCTTACGATGTAGAGGGTAATCTCGTTACGGTAACGAAGCAACTGCCAAAAGACCGTAACCGTACCGCTACTGGTGTCGTGAAAGACGACTCCGGAGAACTTCTTGTCGGTGTACCGGTATGTATCGGTGATTCAAAAGTATGTACGATTACGGATGCGGAAGGTAAGTACATCCTGAAGATCCCGACGGATGCTTGTACGCTGAAATTCACATACGTGGGTATGGAAGACACATACGTACAGGTGCCGGCAGGTCGTGAGGTTGCTTCCGTCAATGTAACGATGAAGAGCGCCACACAACTTGATGAAGTGGTGGTAATCGATAACGGTATGTACACCCGTACGGCAGAGAGTTTCACCGGTGCTACCACACAATTTAATCAGGAGCAGCTGCGTGCCGTTGGTAACATCAACGTATTGCAGTCACTGAAGAACCTTGATCCCTCATTCCACTTTGCAGAGAACCTTGCTGTGGGTAGTAACCCGAATGCACTGCCCGACATCACCCTGCGTGGACAGAGCGGTTTCCCCGACCTGAAAGGAGAATATCAGACAAACCCGAACCAGCCATTGTTCATTGTTGACGGTTTCGAGACCAGTCTTACTAAGGTAATGGATATGGATATGAACCGCATCCAGAACGTAACCATCCTGAAGGATGCTGCTGCCAAGGCCATTTATGGTTCCAAGGCTGCTAACGGTGTGGTGATTATCGAGACGGTGAAGCCGAAGGGCGGCGAGCTGCGCGTCACTTATACAGGTAGCGTGAACTTCAACCTCCCCGACCTCTCCAGCTACGACCTGACCAATGCCACAGAGAAACTCGAAGTGGAGCGTATGGCAGGACTTTACGATTATGTAGGCTATAATGGTGTTAACTATTGGTACAGAGCAGACCAACAGTATATTTACGACATGGCTTACAACGACATCCTGCAGAATGTGCTCCGTGGCTATGACACCGACTGGAAGTCAAAACCGCTTCGCAACAGTGTAGGTACAAAACATACCGTATATATCGAAGGCGGTAGCGAGGCATTCCAATATGGTATCGACTTAGGCTACAACTCCGTAGCCGGTGTGATGAAAGGATCCGACCGTAGAACACTCTCCGGTGGACTCACCTTCAGCTACCACTATGGAAAGTGGCTCTTCCGCGATGCCCTCGACGTGGTTTACAACAATGCCCATAACTCTCCTTGGGGCAGTTTCTCTGAGTACACCAGCATGAACCCCTATTTCCGTCCATACGATGCTAACGGAAATGTAATCAAGTCATATTATCTGGCCAATTATTCTTCGTATCAAGGAAATATAATTACTAATCCTATCTGGAACTCCACCATCAATACAAAGGATCAGAACCGCTATGCACAGATCAATAACAACTTCTACGCAGAGTGGCGCGCTACGAAGGACTTCAAGATGATTGGCCGTTTCAGTGTCTTGTTCCAGGATGACCGTTCTGAGTTATTCTATCCTGCCAGTCATACAAGGTTTGCCAGTTACACTTCTGAAGAGCTGTTGAAGCGTCGAGGACAATATACCTATTCCGATGGTGAGAATTACCGTCTGAGTGCCGACGTGAATGCTAACTATAACCATATCTTCGCTGAGAAGCACCTCTTCTTCGCCAACCTTGGTTGGAGCCTCAATGCTGCTGGCAGCAACAGTATGAGTGTTATCGCAGAAGGCTTCCCTAATGACCGTCTGGATGATATCGGTTATGCCCGTCAGTATTTAGAGGACAGTGCTCCTACAAGTAGGGAAACAACAACCCATGATGTCGGTTTGGTGGGTGCTATCAACTACTCTTACGACAACCGCTATCTTGTTGACGGTTCTTTCCGTCTGAGTGGATCTTCACAGTTCGGTTCTGAGAGACGCTGGGGTAAGTTCTGGTCTGCCGGTCTCGGATGGAACGTTCACAATGAGCATTTCATGAAGGGTGCCACATGGCTTGATCAGTTGAAACTCCGTGCTTCTGTCGGTTTCACAGGTTCACAGAACTTCAACTCCTATCAGAGTTTGCAGACCTGGACCTACTACAGCAGCCAGTTCTATAACGGCAATCCCGGTACCTACCTTCTTGCCATGGCTAATCCTAATCTGAAGTGGCAGCGTAAGTTGGATAAGAACGTCGGTGTTGACTTTCAGGCATTCCATCATCGTCTTACTATCCGCGCCGATGTTTATGACGCAGTAACCGATGACCTGCTCACAGACGTTACCATTCCATCATCTACAGGTTTCACCACTTATAAAGAGAACCTCGGTAAGGTACAGAACAAAGGTTGGGAAGTATATGTCAGCACACGCGTTTTGGAGAGTGCCAACCATCATGACTACCTGAACGTTTATGCAAACGTAACCCATAACACCAATAAGATCAAGGAGATCTCTAACTCTCTGAAGACTTTCAACGACAGCCAGAAAGCCAGCAACAGTACTTCTGCAGTTATCTTATACGAAGAGGGACAGTCGATGTCAGCCATCTGGGCAGTACCATCCATGGGTATCGACCCTGCTACCGGTAAAGAAATCTTTGTAAAGAAAGACGGAACAACGACATTCGATTATAGTACGAACGACTTGGCAATCTGTGGTGACAGCAACAGTGACATCTACGGCAACTGTGGTATCAGTGCTGCCTGGAAAGGTTTCCTGCTCAATGTGGGTATGTCCTACCAGTTTGGCGGACAACTCTACAACTCTACACTCGTGAGCAAGGTAGAGAATGCCAACCTGAAATACAATGTTGACCGCCGCGTGTTCACCGACCGTTGGCAGAAGCCGGGTGACATCAGTCAGTACAAGGCCATCACCGATCAGAGCACAACTTATGCTACTTCTCGTTTCGTGGCAGACAACAACGTATGGAATATCTCTTCTGTAAACCTCAGCTACGACTTCGATCGCCTGAGAGCCATCAAACAGATGGGCTTCAACCGTCTGCGTCTGTCTTTCGACATGAGTGACATAGCCCGTATCGGTAGTATCAAGACTGAGCGTGGTACCAGCTATCCTTACGCTAAGAGCTTCTCGTTCTCCATTCAGGCAATGTTCTAAAAGGATTACTAAAAAAGAAAATATATGAAAACAAAAAATATAAGCATCAATTCTATCGCACTGGTCCTTCTGTTCACATGTTGTCTGACCAGCTGCGACGACTTCCTCGATGTGAAACCCAAGTCACAGATAGAAAGTACAGAACTGTTCGGTAGCGAGGCCGGATTCAAGGATGCACTCAATGGTGTCTATATCAAGTTGACCTCTAGCTCTCTCTATGGGCAGGAACTGAAATATGGAACATTGGATATTCTTGGCAAACTGTATTATTCAGTAGGCAGTGGGAATTATAGCTATATTAATAGCGGCAGCTACAACAACAGCGGCGCTGCCGGTATCGGCAACGCCATCTGGTCAAATGCTTACAACGCCATCGCTTCTTTGAATGCCTTAATGGCAGAGATGGAGAATGCTGATCCGAAGATGTTCGCTCAAGATAATTACAATGTCATCAAAGGTGAGGCTTTAGGTCTGCGCGCATTCTTACACTTCGACTTGCTGCGCCTCTTCGCTCCTTCTTATCTGGTAGGTCCGGATGAGCCCGCTATCCCCTATGTAACGGAGTATACTTATACTGTAACCCCATCTTCTACCGTCAGTCAGATTTTGGAAAAAGTAATTGCAGAACTGGAGCAGGCTGCTTCTTTGTTAAAGACCTCTGATCCTATTGCTACTGGACGTGCTATCACATCAGACGATGATGACGGTTACCTGTTAGATCGTGTTTTCCACTTCAACTATTACGCAGCTGTTGCCGCATTGGCAGAAGCTTATCTCTGGAAGAATGACTACACCAACGCTGCACGCTGCGCTAACGAGGTCATCAACTCCGGAAAGTTCTCTTGGACCCCTGTTGATAACATCGCCACAAATGAGGCAGACCGCGATCGTACCTTTATTCCTGAGCAGATTTTTGCCCTGCAAATAGACAATCTGGACGATTATGTATTAGGTAGAGTCTATGGAACGATGCAATATAACGTTACTTTTCAATTCTATAGTACAGGATTGACTACCATGTTCCCGACAGCTACCAATGCTACCGACTGGCGCCGCACCTACTTCTTCTCCAACGAGAACTGTGGAGGCAGCTACTATTACACTTCTACCAAATTATGGCAGGAGGGTATGACAACCTCTAAGGTGAAGCGCATGCCGATGTTCCGTTTGCCGGAAATGTATCTCATCCTCGCTGAGTGCGATGTTCCTCATTCAGCACAGTATGTAGAGGAAGTATCCAATCATCGTGGAAACAATATCAAGATTACCTCTACTGATGAAGGTGCTCTTAATGATGCCATCACCATGGAATACGTTCGTGAGTTCATGCACGAGGGTAAGCTCTTCTTCCGCTACAAGAGAATTAATTCTCCGCAGATGTTTACCGGATATTATTTCAGGAAGGCAAACTATAACACAGCCAACTATGTATTGCCACTCCCGAACGAAGAGAAACAGTTTGGTAATCGCGAATAACCAGGAGTAACTTAAAATATGAAAATCATGAAAAGATATATCAATAAGGTAACAGCAGGAATGTTATTCCTCTTATGTGCCCTGTCAATATGCTTTACGACATCCTGTGAGAATGAAGAGTTCTACTATCAGGACACAGACAAAATATGGCTGTCGGGTGACCCTGCACAGCAAGCTACCCGTGACTCCACCTTGGCTACTTTTGCCATGGATGACAAGAGCATCACAACAAAAGATGTGAACATCATTGCCAACCTTACGGGAGCAATGAGCGACCACGACCGTACATTCAAACTGGTGGTAGTGGATTCTATGACCACAGCTCCTGCCGACGCTTACGAGCTGGGTACTTGTGTCCTCCCTGCCAATCAGCACAAGGTTACGGTTCCCGTCAAGGTAAAGCGCACCGTTAACGGACTTGATCTGAAGAAACGAATGGCCAAGGTAACGTTCCGCGTGGTGGAAGATACAGAACTGACCCCCAGTGTTGATGACCGTCTGACATTCAGCATCGTATGGTGTGACTATCTCATTCAACCTGCATCATGGAGCGTTATTAGCTATTATATTGGTCCCTTCTCCCAAGCGCGCTATCGTTTCATCATCGATCAGACCGGTATGACAGATTTTTCGGAATACAATGGCAATTACTCTTGGATTATCGGATTCCAGTCACTCATGATTCGTCTGTTGCAAGACTGGAACAATAACCCGGCCAATGCTAACAGTGAGTATGGATGGCCCTATCTGAATGATAACGGGGAACCACTCAAATACGGTCAAGGACTAACCGTGTAGGTATTGCATTATTAAATCTTAATCATAGAAGAAATATGAAGACAAACAATAATAAAGGAATCAAAAGCGTAGCATTGTTACCATTCCTGCTGCTTGCCCTGCTGATTATGCCGGCTGCCTGTATGGAAGATGAGGGAAACTATGACTACATTGACCTGCCGGAGTTCCGTGTTGATACTGTTGGTGTCAATCAGCAATACACAGTCCAGCAGTTTAATACCTTGCAGGTGCCGTCTCATCTGGTCTATGCCGGCAGCAAGAGTGACCTTGCTTACAGATGGTCTATCTATAACACCGGTTACGGCCAATCAGATAACCTTGCAACCATACTGGCAGAGACAGAGGATCTGAACGTAGAGATTACAGCCAAGCCAGGTAACTATATTTTGGAATTTGTTGCTCAAAATGTGAATACAGGTGAAAGAGCAGCCAACCAGTACAGGCTAACTGTAGAGAGTGCGGCAGGAACCGGTCTGATGGTATTGTATGAGAGGAATGGCCTGTCGGATATTGATATTGTCCGCACACCCATTCTGAACACTTCACTGACGAATACCACCGTCTCTCGCAACTTCTATTCCAGTGTGAACTCTACCATTGTGAAAGGTACACCAAAGATATTGGGTTACAACAATAACCATAGTTATATCTTTACGGATATCGACGGTGTTCGCTTGTCGAACGAGGATTTGACTCAGATAGAAGACTACGACGGTATTTTTTACACGAAGCCCGATTCGCACAAACCTATGCATTATTACGGACCTACCACCAGCGAAATTCTTATTAACAACGGTGATGTGCATATGATGATCGGTGGATGGGACAATGGACTGCATTACTTCCCCGGTCCTAAGGCCATGCAAGGCGACAGCTACTATGCAGAAAAGGCAATGGTTGTATATGGTGGCGGTCCTTTCTGCTTCGACAGCAAAGGTCATCGTTTCCTCTATTGCGGTCTCTGGTCAGGTGAGTTCTTACCCACAGGCGATGCCAGGTTAAGCAATATCAACCGTGATATCACACACATGTCTCCCGGTTATCCGCTTCAGAGTACTATTGGTAAGACATACGCATTCTTCAAGGATCCAACTGACGCTTCCAAGCGTTCATTGATGATCATTGATGCTACAGTAAACTCCAATGCCAGCAAGCTGATGGCTGACATTGACCTCAGTGGTTGTCCGGAGGTCAGCGAGATGCAGAATATCCTCACCACCACCAACTCTCCGATGTTCTACTACAGCAGTACAAAGAGTGCCTACGTTTGTCCGGTCGGTATCGACGAGCAAACTGCAGCTGTTCCCTCTGCTCCGCTGTGGACATGTCCCTCCAATGAAACAATTACCGCCATGCAATTGCTGAACGGCAATAAGATTTTGGCTATTGCAACCTGGACGGGCAGTGAAGGAAAACTATATTTGTTCAATACTGATCTTGCTTCCGGTGTTACTGATCCGACACCTGTAGAGACCTTCACCGGTTTCGGTAAGATTGTCGATATGCAGTATAAGAGTGCACAATAATTTTTTGGTAGTCAGTACACATATCCCCGCACCACAATAAGATATATTACGGTGCGGGGATTGTTCTCAGCCTTTTTTATATTATTTTTACATAATATTTGCGCTCTTTTCCATATCTTGTCCGTATTTTAAGAAAGAGTTCTATAATACCATACTTATACTTTTCTTATGAAAAAAATATATTCTCTATTATGTGCCATGCTGTTCACCACAATAGCTTTTGCACAGAAGCCGGTAACAATAACAGGCACCATTTCTAATTTGCCAGAAGGCACAGAAGTACTTGTGAACGACTATGCTACCTATGGTCGGACAACGAAGGAGGAGGCTTTAGCCAGTTGCCCTGTCAAGGATGGGAAATTCTCACTGAATTTCACCATTAAGGAACCACGACAGATTGTGGTATGGGTGGAGCGCCCTCACAGCAATCAGCCTATCGTTGTGGTTCCCGGTGATAATATCACCATTGATGCCAATAAACCCCACGGACTGTTCCAAGCAGAGGTGAAAGGGGCTAAGACCAATGAGGTCTTCCGGAAAATCTCACAGTTGCCTTACCAGAAAGACCGTCCGCAGAATATCTCGCAGACCGACTATATGAAGCAACTCATCAAGGAAAACAAAAACACCTTCTTCGGTCCACTGCTCGTTTATGCGTGGTCGGGACACAGCATCGGCTACGAGGAGTTCTATAATATGTTCCCAAAGAAAGTACAGAACTCTTACCACGGTCGTGCACTGAAAAAACAGGCAGATGCTGAGCGCGCAGAGAAAGCAAAAGCCAACGATCCTGCACAAAAGGCCAAGGCTAAGGAACTGATGCGCAAGACTCCTGCTTACGACAAGCCAGAGAACGTGCTGGATGCTATCATCGCACAGTATCCGGGAAAGGTGGTGTTTGTTGACTTCTGGGCTACCTGGTGTGCCCCGTGTCGTGCTGCCATGAAGACGATCCAGCCATTGGAGGGATGGATGGCAGAGAATGACATCGTACGTGTCTATCTCTCCGCACCCACTAGTGATCCCACCAAATGGGAACTGATGATTCCGGATATCGGCGGCAACCACTATCAGATGAATGATGCGGAGTGGAAAGCCATCGGACAACGCTACAACTTCAATGGCATCCCTTATTACCGCATCTACAACAAACAGGGCGAATGCACCTTCAACAGCATCGGCTATCCCGGCAATGACAAGATGAAGGAGGAGTTTGAGAATGCTTTGGAAAGTCAACCGGGCAAGGTGGTCATCAAGGGAAGCGCCAAGGATTTGGATGGGTATGATATCTCTTTATTCTATTACGGTCTGCCGAAGGCTAACAGGATGTCAGAGAACAGTAAAACTAAGATTGAAAACGGAGCATACAAAATGGTGATAAATGCCGATGAGACCATGATTTACCACATTGAGTGCCGCCGTTTCACAGCGAATTTTGTAGCCAGTCCAGGTGATGTGATCGTATTCGACGGTCCTAAACTTGTAAAAGGCAATAAGTTACAGAAACAGATGACAGATGCCACTGATAAAATGTGGAGCGCCTATAATGCCGGAAGGGTAAAAGTATGGAATAATCATAAAGCTACCATGGATGAGGTGAATGCACATCCGGAAAAGGAGTTTGAACTGAAATCCAAGCCAGACTATCTCGCTTATGTCGACGAGATTGCAGCTTGGGAAAAGGAGCATGGCAAGGCGGTGAGACAACTGATGCGTGACAACAAGGATAATATCTTCGGCGTGGCCAGTTTCTCCATGCATGCAGGCATGATGAATCCTACGCAGGATATGTACGACGAACTGTCTGACGAGGTGAAGAAGACGGCTTACGGTAAGGCCCTGAAGAGTGCCATCGAGAACAATTGGGTAGGCAAAGAGATGCTCGACTTCGCTCTGCAGGATGCCAAGGGTAAGAAACACTCTATGAAAAAACTGCTGAAGGGTAAGGATTACCTGATGATCGACTTTTGGGCATCGTGGTGCAAACCCTGTCGCAAGGGATTACCTTTCATGAAGGACTATGCCAAGAAATACAAGAAAAATAAGTTGGCTATGCTCAACGTCTCCATCGACAAGAAGAAAGAAGACTGGCTGAAAGCCAATAAAGAAGAGAATCTGCCATGGACATCCGTGTGGGATGATCAGGGAGTTGCCACTGGTTTCGGTGTGAGAGCTATCCCTTCAGTATGGTTGTTGGATAAGAATGGTAAGGTCATCTTCTCACATAAGTGGGGTGATGCCATCGGCACTGAACTACGTAAAGTCTTTGGTTATTGATACTTTTACATACAGAGGTTAAGAGATAGGGTCGCTCTACTGCGGCCCTATCTTTATTATATAAGTAAACGAGTTGACGATACCTCCGTCATTTTTATCCCTGACAATAAAAAAGAAGGCTTTTTCTTGTTCGTTCAAAAGGTTTATTGTAAATTTGCATGAGTAATCATTTGCATCGTAGCATTACCATGATAGTATTAGAAACCTTCTAAAAACAATAATATGAATTTAAATCTTAGTTCGCAGATCGTTCTGAACAATATCTCAGAAGAATTCTATCATCCAAAGACAGCCGTTGACCGTTCGGAGATAACCCGCTGTGAGAAAATTCCTACCGATATCTTTGCTACCATACAAGAGGGTGCCGTCACCATTGCCGATCAGGTGCAGCAGGAAATACTCTCCAAGCAAAAGCGTCAACAATACTGTGTTCTCGGATTAGGCACGGGAAAATCATTGATCCCTATCTATGACGAACTGATACGAAGACACAAGGAGGAAGGACTGAGTTTTAAGAATGTCATCGTCTTCAACCTTTACGAATATTTCCCCCTCAAGGCAGGAACAACCGTCAGTAGTCTGCAGCAACTGAAAAAGCACCTGTTGGATCATGTGGATATCAACCCTGTACATATTTTCTCACCCGACGGAAGTATCCAACAGGAGTTCGTGCAGGAACACTGTAGGAAATATGAAGAGAAAATCAAGAATTGTGGAGGGATGGACATGCTCTTGTTAGGTATCGGACGAATGGGTAATATTGCATCCAACGAGCCCGGTTCTGGACTTACCTCTACCTCTCGACTGATTCTAATTGATAATGTTTCGAGAGAGGAGATGACCATGAGCTTCGGAACGAACGAGATCGTACCCCCCTGCTCCATCACCGTGGGTGTGGGCACCATCCTGCAAGCCAAGAAGATTTATCTCGCAGCATGGGGTGAAGAGAAGGCCGACATCATCCAGAAAACGGTTGAGGAAAGGATTACCGATACGATCCCCGCATCATTCCTACAGACACACAACGATGCACATGTCATTATCGACCTAGCAGCGGGTTCAAAACTCACCAGGATCATCCATCCGTGGTTAGTAGCTTCGTGTACATGGACCGACAAACTGGTGAGAAGTGCTTTGGTATGGCTTTGTCAGAAGACGAAGAAACCGATTCTGAAACTTACCAATAAAGACTATAATGAGAACGGATTGTCGGAGTTGCTCGCTCTTTATGGCAGCGCATATAATGCCAATATCAAGATCTTCAATGATCTGCAGCATACCATCACCGGATGGCCGGGAGGCAAACCAGATGCCGACGATACTTATCGCCCCGAACGTGCCCTGCCCTATCCCAAACGGGTGATTGTTTTTTCTCCGCACCCCGATGATGATGTCATCTCTATGGGCGGTACCCTGCGACGACTGATACAGCAGGGGCATGATGTGCACGTGGCTTATGAGACATCAGGAAATATCGCTGTGGGTGATGAGGAGGTAGTACGTTTCATGCATTTCATCAACGGTTTCAACCAACTCTTCGGGAATAATGAAGACCGTGTGATACGTGAGAAATACCAAGAGATAAAAGAGTTTCTGAAGAACAAGAAAGAGGGAGATCTTGACAATCGGGATATCCTCACTATCAAAGGACTGATCCGTAGGGGTGAGGCACGTACAGCAAGTACCTTTAACAACATTCCACTCGACCATGTACATTTCCTGGATCTGCCCTTCTATGAGTCTGGAAAGATAGAGAAACTGCCGATGTCAGAGGCTGATGTGCATGTGGTACAGCAGTTACTCCAAAAGATCCAGCCCCACCAGATATATGTGGCCGGTGACTTGGCCGATCCTCATGGTACCCATCGAAAATGTACCGATGCCGTGTTGGCAGCTATCGAAGAAGAGAAAGAGCAGGGTGCACAATGGCTCGATGACTGTCGTGTGTGGATGTACCGCGGTGCATGGGCAGAGTGGGAAATCGAGAATATAGAGATGTGCGTACCGATGAGTCCTGAGGAGTTACGTGCTAAGCGTAATGCCATCCTCAAGCATCAGTCGCAGATGGAAAGTGCACCGTTCCTCGGAAAGGATGAGCGTCTGTTCTGGCAGCGTGCCGAAGACCGTAATCGTGCCACAGCCCAACTGTATGATGATTTGGGTCTTGCATGCTATGAAGCGATGGAGGCATTTGTGGAGTATAAAGGGTTTAGGGTTTAGAGTGTAGAGTTTAGAGTGGTTGCATAAGAGTATGACGATTGCTATTGTACAGACGGATATTTGTTGGGCTGATCCTGCGGTCAACAGAAAGCGTATTGAAGAGTTGATCATGGAGCAGTCTGCCGATCTCTTCGTGTTGCCGGAGATGTTCTCCACCGGCTTTGCCACACAACCTGAGGGTATTGCTGAAACGCAGGGAGAGTCGTTGGCATGGATGCGACAGATGGCGGTTGACAAACAGGCAGCTTTTGCAGGGAGCATCGCCATTCAGGAAAACAATCGTTATTACAACCGTTTCTATTTCGTAAAACCAGATGGTGAGGTTTCCACCTACGATAAACGCCATCTCTTTACCTACGGAGAGGAAGACCGTTATTTTACGGCAGGTTCTGAGCGTACGATTGTGGAATACCAAGGGATGCGCTTTCTGCTGGAGGTATGCTACGATCTGCGATTCCCCGTATGGAGCAGGAATCGGAAAGACTATGACATGATTCTCTACGTGGCCAACTGGCCCACCAGTAGGATGATTGTATGGAACACTTTATTAAAAGCCCGCGCCATCGAGAACCAGTGTTTCGTGGCAGGTGTCAACAGGGTTGGCAGTGATCCCACCTGTGAGTACAGCGGTGGGTCGATGGTCATCGACGCATACGGAAAGGTGATTGCCGACTGTGGTACAGATAGGGCTTGCTGCAAGACTGTTGAACTCGATATGGACCATCTGAATGCTTTCCGAAAGAAATTCCCAGTGCTCAATGACGCAGATATGCTGGGATAGGGTTTTTGGTTTAGGGTTTAGAGTGTAGAGTTTAGGGTTTAGGGTATATGATATTATAGATATTATAGATATTATAGATAATATAGTCACTATAGGTACTATCAAACTATTCAATTATGAAAAAAGTCAATATTGCTATCTTTGTATCTGGCGGTGGTACTAACTGCGAGAACCTCATAGAATATTTCAAAGGATCATGGGTGAAGCCCACATTGGTTATCAGCAACCGTGCTGATGCTTACGCTTTGGTTCGGGCAGCATCTCATAATGTGCCTACCACGGTTATCAACAAGAGTATGCTGAATAATCCTGACGTATTACTCCCGCTGCTGGACCAGTATCAGGTGGATTTCATCGTCTTGGCAGGATTCCTTCTTATGATACCCGACTACCTCATAGAGGCTTTCCCACAGAAAATCATCAACCTTCACCCGGCATTGTTACCGAAATATGGGGGTAAGGGAATGTGGGGGCATCACGTGCATGAAGCCGTGAAGGCTGCTGGAGAGACTGAGACAGGTATGACTGTTCATTATGTCTCCAACGTATGTGATGGCGGTGAGATTATCCAGCAATTCCGTGTTGCCCTTTCACCGGATGATACCGTAGAGGATATCGCAGAGAAAGAGCATCAGCTCGAAATGGCTCACTTCCCCGCAGTGGTAGAAGAAGTGCTCCGAGAACGGTTTAGAGTTTAGGGTTTAGGGTTTAGAGCCTATCTATAGGCACTAAAGTTACTATCATTTTCTATTGCTTATGCTTATTGGTCACGGCGACGATATCTACGACTATGCCGGTAATATTCGGCATAATTTCAGTTCGAATGTCTTCTTGGATTTGCAGATGCCAGGGTTGAAAGAGCATCTGCAACAACACATCGATGACATCGATCACTACCCTCCTGCTACTCTTCTATATCATGAACGACAGTTAGCCATCATGCACCGTATCAGACAAGGAGAGTGTATGATCACCAACGGTGCCACCGAGGCAATCTATCTGATAGCTCAGGCTACCGGTGGCTGTCATTCAGCGATCCTCATGCCTACCTTCAGCGAATATGAGGATGCTTGTCAGATGCACGAGCATCAGATACAGTATATCCGTTCCTTGCAAGAGGTAACCGATGAGATGAATATGGTGTGGCTCTGCAACCCCAACAACCCTACAGGCTTGGTCATTCCCCGTGAAGAGATTGTCAACATAGCTTTTAACCACCCCAACACGGTCTTTGTCATTGACCAGAGTTATGAGTTTTTCTGTTTGGAGGAACAACTGCAGCCACGTGAGGCTGTCTCGTTGGGGAATGTCATCCAACTGCATTCCATGACAAAGAAATATGCTATCCCCGGCATCCGACTGGGATATATCACCGGCCCGAAACCCTTGATGGATACTTTGCGTGACTACCGTATGCCATGGAGTGTGAATGCTTTAGCCGTGAGTGCCTGTGACTACATCCTCAACCATCAGGATGCCTTCACTTTCGATATCGCTGCTTATCTGCAAGAGGCACAACGACTGTGGAAAGGACTTAATACGATCGAGGGTATGGAAGCACTTCCCACACATACCCACTTTATGCTGTTACACATCCCTTCACAAGATGCTATTATGCTGAAACGACGGTTGGTGGATCATTACGGCATCTTAGTGCGTGCCGCCCATAATTTCAAAGGACTGGATCGCCACTATATCCGCGTGGCAACCCAGTCCCCAATGAGTAATGACCTGTTGATACAAGCCTTTCAAGAGTTGTGTTATCCTCTTGACTAACCTAATTACCCTTTTATCAATTCCTCCGGCAATACCGGCATAGCACCGTTCTGGGTGCATACATAAGCACTTACTGAAACGGCTAACTTATGTGCCTCAGCAACACTCTTGCCACTTAAGATAGCTGCGCAGAAAGAACCCGTAAACGAGTCGCC